>JAGQVA010000665.1 GCA_020438265.1 Bacteroidota bacterium | reverse complement strand
AAACAGGGTTATATATGCCGAGATCGTATCCCCAGCTTATTTTTTCATGAAGGAATAATCCCCCGATATTTACGCCCATTGCTCTACCAGGGCCGATCCCGGTCAAGTGGCGGCGAAGGTAGTTTTGAGACCATGATTTTTCCATCGATGTACTCTGAAAGGCAGAAGTAATGCTTTCACGGCCAATTTGCACGGGGAAATAACCGGCTACAATATTTAATTTTTCGCTGTTCGATTTTACCCGCCATTGCACATACGCATTCCATAAGCGAAACTTGGGAGAACCTCCATTATTACTTGCGCCCTGGGTTGCAGCTAAATCATCTTTGCCAACCAGATCCAGCGCAGCTGTCATATTAAACTTGAGATTTTCGTAAGGTTGTCCCTTAAAACTCAATCTCGATCGGCGAAGTTGTAGATTGAGTCGGTCATCAACTGGCTGATATGCCCCATTGGAATCGTTGTATATTTCCTGCCCGAAAGTATAGGTTCCCCATAATTGTACATTAGCAGAAACTTTGATCTTGTAGTCGTCCAGTTTTTGAGACCAACGTGTTTCCTGCGCTACTGACACACAAGGGAAAAGGAAAAGCAGAAGAATAATCTTACCTAAAGTATTCATTCTTTTTTTAATGAGGGAGTCTGTCTCTGACTACTCCATAGGTAAAAGTTCCCAGGGTAGCGCTCAAAATGACCAATGCAAAAATAGCAAATCCATTCCCCAACATAACAAACATAGGGCCAGGACAGGCGCCCATCAGAGCCCAACCCATTCCAAAAATAGAACCTGCCAACAAATGCCGCTTCACATTAAGATTCTTGGGGGTATAGCTAACAAATGTGCCTCTCAATGTTTTGATCTGAAATTTTTTCATTGCCGCAATAATCGTTGCTCCCAGAATCACTGCTACCCCAATGATTCCATACATGTGAAAACTTTCAAAACGAAACATCTCATGGATTCTAAACCATGAAACGGCTTCAGATTTGGTCATTACAATGCCAAACAATATGCCCACGGAGAAAAAGCTGAATAATCGCATCTTTGTCTAAAATTTGAACTAATAGTTTAACATCAAGGATTTAACCAAAAATGAGAGGCATAATTCCCCAGGTCATGATTATTCCTCCAATAAAAAAACCGATAACAGTAATCAGAGAAGGTAATTGTAAGTGGGACAACCCGGTAATCGCATGTCCGGATGTACATCCATCTCCATATCTGGCGCCAAACCCAACGAGGAATCCTCCTATAATTGCGAGAATGACACCTAATGGGTTGCCAAAGTGGAAAATCTCATCAGGAAACAGTCCGTTTCCCTGTGGGTAGTTTATTCCCCAGTCCTGCAAATGAGAAATGGTCGCATCAGAAATTGCAACAGGAGAAGGGCTTGCAAAAAAAACAGAAGTCAAAAAACCGCCTCCAATTGCTCCCAATACAAAAGCCATCCTCCAGTATTCATTCTTTATATCGAAATTGAAAAAATCGTATTTTTTACCTGCCCCGGCCATATTACAGAATCCCTTAAAAGCGGTTGAGACTCCGAAGCTGCGGCCCATCCAGGTCATGATAAACAGAATTGCTGCAATCGCAATGCCTGACACTGACCAATGCCAGGGTTGAGATAGGAAACTCATTCCTATTTGAGAGGTTGCCATTAATTCCACGTTTTCTTTATCTTTTTCCAATTATTCATAGATATACAAAGATATTGACATAAGTCATTCGTCTTCAGTGATATTTATCACAGACCTGGGTATTTCTATATTTGGAATTTGAAAAATATAATTACCTTTCCCCTACCAGCCGAATCACTGAAGCCGGTCCCACATGGTACAATCCTTCAGTCAACTGAATATCCAATTCCTCCATCTGCAAATTTTTCAGATCGCCGAAATCGTCAAGGAGTTCTTCTTTTGAAAACAACATTTCAAGCACCGGAGGGCCTCCTGAAGGTTTTCCTAACTGAGCTTTGGAAAAACCTTCCAATAAAACTTTTCCTCCTGGCTTGAGCCATTGAAGAAGTTTTTGGTGGTATTTTTTCCTTACGTTGGGAGGTTGATGTGCATAGATGAGGCAAATACAATCAAAGTCAGGACCTGCCCACTCAAAGTTTTCAAAATCTGTAACCTGATAATCAATGCTTACCTGATTTTCTTCAGCGAGTTGGAAAGCCTTTTTTTGTCCTTCGACGCTACTGTCAAAAGCAGTTACCTTCCAGCCCCGGGTGGCTGCAAAAACCGAGTTTCTTCCTTCGCCTTCAGCCGGAAAAAGGATATGTCCGGGGGAAAGTTTTTGAAGCTGCTCGCGGACAAACTCGTTGGGCGTTTTTCCATAAACATACGCTGATTGCTGATATCTTTGATTCCAAAATTCTTTCATGGTAGATTAAATCTGGCCGTTGGCTTGTAATGTATATTCCTTGAAGGCATCCACTTTTTTATGATGACGATCCACGTAATCAACTGCTCCCTGCACACTCATAAAGCAGTTTTCTTCTCCAATCTTGTCTATCAAATGTCCCCGGTTAAATGCGTCTCTCACTGGACCAATGACACCTGTAAATAATATGTCAATCCCTTTGCTTCTATACTCATCAATCAACTCTTCAAGCGCATGAATCGCGCTGCTGTCAACCTTACTTATGCTCTCTGAATTGATAATGATTGTATCCAGGGCATCTCCTTTTTTCTCTGCCCACTCATTTAGGGTTTCTTTAAAGAAAGAGATATTGGCGAAATAAAGTTGACTGTCAAAGCGAATGATCAGCAGGTCGGGGCGCTTTTCTACCTGTTGGAAACGTCCTACATTTCGGTAAAATATAGTATCGGGTACTTTTCCTAATTCTGCCATGTGAGGACGGGTTGTTCTCAAAATTACCATAGAAAGTGATAATACAACTCCCAATCCAATACCTTGTTCAATTCCAAAAACCAATGTTCCGGCAAAAGTAACAACCAACATCCAGAAATCTGTCCGGTCAGCGTGCCACAAATGTTTGGCTTCTTTCAAGTCAATTAACCCAAACACCGCAACCATAATCACAGAAGCAAGAATCGCTTTGGGAAGATAATAAAATAAGGGAGTCAGAAAAAGTAAGGTCAATACAATCAACAGTGCACTGATAATCGAAGCCAGACCTGTTTTGGCACCTGCCTGATCATTGACGGCTGTTCTTGAAAATCCCCCGGTAGTCGGATAAGATTGAAAGAAAGAACCACCAATATTGGCAATACCAAGCGCAATTAACTCCTGGTTGGGAATGACCTGATAGTTTTTGTGTTTATTCTGAATAGCTTTGGCAACGGCAATACTCTCCATGAAACTTACCAAAGATATAGCCAATGCGATAGGGAATAAACTTCTCAAAGTAGCCATACTTATATCCGGGGAAGAAAGTCCGGGAAGCCCCTGAGGAACCTCTCCTACAATTTTCACCCCCTGATCAGCCAGTCCAAATCCAGCCACTACAGCTATTCCCATAACGACTGTAACCAGCGGTCCGGGAATAGAAGGATGAATTTTTTTTACCCCTTTAATAAGAAAAATCCCTCCCAGTCCTATAATGAATGTCATCCAGTTGATTTGATCGACCTTTTCAATGGCATGAATGATAATTTCATGTATATGGTGGCTTCGGGGAATGTCAATGCCCAGGAGGTGCTTTAACTGGCTCAAGCCAATAATCAAAGCTGCTGCTGAGGTAAAACCACTAATAACCGGATGAGAGAGAAAATTCACAAGAAAACCCAGCCGAAACAATCCCAACAAA
>JAGQVA010000664.1 GCA_020438265.1 Bacteroidota bacterium | reverse complement strand
TGAAGCCATCGCCTGTCTGGGCGTATGGCACAAACCATCGGTCCTTGACCGGGTAGACGGAAGGCTGCGCGGACCCGTTTCCCGTGATCCTGCTCCTGTCAAACAAGTGATGGAACCTTTAATTGCGGGGCTATTGGCTGACAAGAACCCGGAGGTAGTCGTCTCTGCCATTGACGCTGTAGCGCGTCTGAACCTGGGATCTGCTGGTAAGAATCTTCATCAGATGTTAGCGGGTTCGAAGAATGAGGAGATTCAAATCGCTGCGTTAAAGGGACTAAGCCGGATGGCTGACCCTGAGGTGGGAAAAGCGATTCAACAGGCTTTGAAAGATCGGAAAGAATCAGTCAGAGCAGTTGCGCTGGATCTGGTACCAGAATTATCTGTTCCTGATGCCGCAAAGATAGAATTGCTTACTTCTGTGATTGGGAAAAATTCGGTTGCCGAGCAGCAAAACGCGATCAAGGCAATCGGTTCGATGAAGGCAGAAGTAGCTGAACCCGCATTGGCAGGTATATTTACCCGCTGGGAAAATGGAGAACTGAATCCAGGAGTTCAGCTGGAACTTTTTGAAGCAGCAGAAGGAATTGGTTCGGAAAGTCTGAAAGGGAGAATAGAAGCTTCCCGGGCTAAACAAAGCGATGAATTATTGAAAAATTATGGTGAGGCTCTGGCAGGAGGAGACATCAGAGGTGGAAGAATGATTCTTTTCCGAAACCAGGCTGCTCAGTGTGCACGCTGTCATGCTTTTGGACCTTATGGAGGAGATGTCGGGCCCAATCTTTCAGAAGTTGGGTTGAGACTGGATAGACGTCAACTTCTGGAATCGATGATTAACCCAAGTGCTCAAATCGCTCCTGGTTTTGGAATAGTATCATTTACGCTCAAAGATGGAAAAGAAATTGCAGGAATTGTCGCTTCTGAAAATGCAACAGAAGTTATCTTTAAAGAGCCTGTGAATGGTGTTGAAAAGATTTTAAAATCAAATATTGAAAAGCGACAAAACGCCCTTTCCAGTATGCCTCCTATGGGAAATATTATGACCAAGCGGGAATTGCGTGATATGGTAGAGTTTTTGAGCTCATTAAAAGGCGAAAACCCAGGTGTAAATCAATCACATTGATAAGATATTTTCAGATTTGTCTGACCGGCTTGTATGTATTGGGTTGTTCAATACTAGTCGGTCAGAAAGACCTTGCCAGATATCCGGCGACTTTCAATGGGAGCGCCCAGCCCCGGATGATTTTGGAGTCGGATGGAAGAAATCTCCTGATTGTCAATCAGGGAGGAGAGCTGCAAATGATCCAACTGGATGAGGATTTTCGTTTTCAGAAAGGAGAAAAAATCAATTTGAAGAAGGCGGAAATTCCTGCCAAAGAACCAGACGCGATTTTGGGATATCCTCAGTTTTTGGATCTGTTTTACCTTGAAAATTCTTTTGACCAGTTAGTAAGAATAAGGATCAGTAAGCGCAATCATGTGATTGAACGAAAACTGCTTTCCCTTCCCCAGGGTGATGGAGCAGAATTACTGGCCGTAAAAAAATATGACCGGGCATTATATATCTTTACATTAAATCCTGAAACCAGAAAGCTGGCTATATACGAGTTTCGGGATGAAATACGTCCCCAAACCTATACCTATGTCTTGCCGGAATTGGGCCTGCTCGCTGAAGGTTTGCCTTTGACTTTCCCCATCATGGATGAACTCCCGGAAGTGATTGTGAGAAATAATGCGGGATTATGTAAGCTTTATTTTGAGGAAGAAAGATTTATTCTCACGCTGGATTTTCGCCAGGTCCTGAAAACCAAAACCATTTTCCTGGATAAAAAAAGTGGTGAGGTTAATTCTATGGATCATTGGTTGGGAGAAGTGGAAGCCGGGGAAGAATTTGCCACCAATTCGCTGCTTTACCAGAATATGCTTTTTCAGGTGAAAGCTACTCATCGGAAATTAGCTTTATCTGTAACCAATCTCGAATCCCGCCATTTAGCCAGAGAATGGGAATGGAGAGATAAAGAGGAAGTCAGACTCTTTTTTGAGGAATTGAAAAAAGAGACGTTTTCTTACCTAAATCCGGTTTTTGATTCAGAGTTTTCACTGTTGGATGAACTTGCCAAACAGGTTTCCCTTGGGATGATGATGGATTCGGAAGGAATGACCCGCCTGATCCTGGGGAGTTATCGCCGGGAAGCATCTGAAAAAATGTTTTTTGCGCTGGATGTTATGGGGAATGCCCGTGATTCTTCTCATAAATCAGGATTTTTTCCAGCAGCCTCTTCGTTTGAAGCATTGGAGGGGGATCTGTTTTTTATGGCCTCATTTGATCTGGATTGGCAAAATATAAATCAGAAAATGAATCAATATGAGGATTTTCCGATTGAAAAATTATATCAATATACACGCAGGAACTATTTACTTGAAGAATCCAGAGCGCAGATGATTTTTCAGCGTGAGCACAAATGGTATTTGGGATTTTTAGATGGCGGAAATTACATCATTCGGGAGTTTGAGTAAGTAGAATTTTGTATTTTACTGAAAACTAATTCTAACACGTCTATGTCAACTTCTCAATCTCGTCGTCAATGGCTAAAGTCCAGCTTACTTTTTTCTGCCGGAGCAGCTGCTTTTCCCGCTTCAGCATGGGCTGCTGATTCTCCCGAATTCTCTTATCCTGAAGCACCAGAAGTCTGGATGCCGGAGCGTGAAGCGGCGGCAGTTACCATTCGTCTCAACGCGAATGAAAACCCTTATGGCCCTTCGGACAAGGCTCGCCTGGCGATTGTGGATGCGTTAAAACTGGGGAATCGTTACCCATGGCTGCATACGCCAGAGCTGGTTTCCATGATAGCCAAAAAAGAAGGGCTTAAGGAGGAAAATATTCTTCTGGGTGCAGGTTCTTCGGAACTGTTAGCCAAAGCAGGATTTGCCTTTGGGATGGCCGCCGGAGCGCAGGTTATCTCTGCCAATCCTACTTTTATGTCGCTCATGCGATATGCCCAGGTCGCTGGTGCCAAATGGGTTCCTGTCGAGCTTACTGCCAAATATGCCCACGATTTTGATGCAATGGAAGCAGCGATGAAAGGGGAAAACAACCTGATGTACATTTGTAATCCCAATAATCCCACCGGTACACTTACTCCAGCCAACGATATCGAAGCTTTTTGTAAACGGGTTTCCAAACATGCGCCCATCTTCTGCGATGAAGCTTATAATGAGTTCCTGGACGAACCTAAAAAGCACTCCATGGTTCATTTGATCAATGAAGGATATCCTGTCATGGTAGCCAAAACCTTTTCAAAAATTCACGGTATGGCGGGTTTGCGAATTGGTTATCTCATGGGTAGAAAAGAGGAAATTGAAAAAGTTGCGGCTTTTGATGGAAGAGGAATGACCCTGGCTGCAACTTCTGTAAAAGCTGCTATTGCGAGTTATCAGGATGAAGAATTTGTAAAGGAATGTCTGGCGAAAAATGCAGCAGTAAGAAAACATGTTTGCCAGGGCCTGGAAAATATGGGAATTGAATACATTCCTTCCTATACCAATTTTATGATGTTTAAAATCCCTATGAGCACTCAGGCCTTTATTGGCGAGATGCAAAGTCATGGCGTAGGCATTCGTGGCTGGGAAATGAAAGGAGGCCCCTGGTGCAGGGTGAGTATGGGTACGATGGACGAAATGGATGGTTTTTTGGCAGCGCTAAAGAAGGTGGTGTAATAAAAATTTTTGTAGAGACGCGATTCATCGCGTCTCTACTCTACAAAAAAAATATTTAT
>JAGQVA010000663.1 GCA_020438265.1 Bacteroidota bacterium | reverse complement strand
CAGGAGACGAGGTAGCGTAAAGGCTTCCCTGATAAAAGACACCTCCCTGAGGAAAGCTGAGTTTATCGGCGAAAATAGTGCTTTTGTCATATTTACCGTCTCCGTCCAGATCCTCCAGCAGACGAATTTGAAACTGAGGATTATCAATTGCATCCTGGTTTTCTTCGTAGACATTGCCTGTGGATTCAAAGAGAAAAAGCCTTCCGGTTTCATCAAGAGTAGCGAACATGGGGTAATCGACGAGTTCAGGACCAGCGACTACTTCTACGGAATATCCCTCCTGAACGTGGATTTCCGGAAGCGAGGAAGTTTTCTCAGAACATGACCAATTGATCAGCAGGATAAAGATTACCAGTAGAAACGCAGACGAATTCAGACGAAAAATCATGGTACAGGATTAAGAGGATTGGAGAATAGAGAATAATTTAGGAGAAATAACTTGAGGGTGCAAACTGTACCATGATGATTAGGGGTTAGTATTTGATTTATAAAATAATATCAACAATGAAAATTTACCTGGTGTAGAAATTATTGGTAATTCTTTTCTAAAGGCTCCTTTTTTATTTCAGATGTATACTCTTAGCTTTTATTCACCGGATGGTGAAAATCCCGTTAGGGATTAAATATTGGTAGCTAAAAATGACTTCCTATATCTTTGCGCGCCCCAGGGCGCGCTGGTTAGAGGAGGGATTCGTATTTTCTCTACCAATATTTAATCCCTAGCGGGATTTTTTGCTATGCAGCAAAGAAAAAGCGCAATAAACAAACTGATTTCACTAAGCAAACCCATAGATTCAGCGGAATGTCTAAAAAAATCATAAGATTCCGCTGAAGCAAAGGCTTGCTTCAGCGGAATCTTATTATATTTATATAGATTTCGCTAAATCATCATCTATGAGAGCTCAGTTTATTGGTAGAAAAAAAGAATTAGCCATTCTTCAGCAAGCACTAGAGTCCAGAGAAGCTGAAATGGTTGCTGTGATTGGAAGAAGGAGAATTGGTAAAACCTTCCTAATCAATGAAGCCTATAAAGGTAAAATCCTTTATGAAGTAACGGGTTTGCAAAATGCTTCAAGAGAAGAACAGATCTTTAATTTTACCTACCAGCTAAATGAAGCAGCACAACCTTCATCTCCTTTCAAAAGCCCTGCAAATTGGCTGGAAGCCTTTGTACTTTTGATCAACTGGTTGAAACAGCAAGACCAATCAGAAAAACTGGTGGTATTTTTTGATGAACTATCCTGGCTAGCCACGCCTAATTCAGGTTTTTTACGAGCCCTTGGATTTTTTTGGAATAGTTGGGCCGTGAAACAAAACATCGTGGTAGTTATATGTGGCTCAGCGGCATCGTGGATGATTCAGAAAGTTGTCAATCATAGAGGCGGTCTCCATAATCGTATTACACGAAGGATTTTTCTGTATCCTTTCACTATTTCCGAAACTGAGGAATACTTACAAAACAGAAATCTACGATTTGATCGCTATCAGATTGCAGAATTATACATGATTATGGGAGGAATTCCCCATTATTTAAAAGAAGTCCAATCAGGCCAAAGCATTGTGCAAAATATTGATCGTATTTGTTTTTCGGCCTCCGGACTCTTAAAGGAAGAATTCTCCCGACTCTATGTATCCCTGTTTGCCAATGCAGATCAGCATATTGCTATCATTAGAGCTTTGGGAAATTCTCATCAGGGTCTAACCAGAGGTAAAATTGTTGAGGAAAGCAAACTATCAGATGGAGGTAGTTTCAGCAAAATTCTGGAAGAATTAGAACAATCAGGATTCATCTCTTCTTATTTCCCGTTTGGCAAAAAAAAGAAAGAAAAATTATTCAGGCTGACAGATGAATACTCTTTGTTTTATCTGCGGTTTATTGAAAATAAAAGAAAAGAAGGCGAAAATACCTGGCAGCATTTGAGTCAGACTCAACCATACAAGATCTGGCGAGGTTACGCTTTTGAAAGTCTCTGGCTTAAACATATATCTCAAATTAAAAAAGCCCTTGGTATAGCAGGAGTTTATTCTGAAACATCTTCTTTTTACAAAAAAGGAAATGCAGAAGAAAAAGGTACTCAAATTGATCTTATCATTGACCGAAATGACAGGGTTATTAATATTTGTGAAATCAAATTTTCAGACTCAGAATTTTCGGTAAGCAAAGAATACAGCCAGAAACTAAGAAGTAAACTCCACGTTTTTCGGGAAACTACCAAAACGAAAAAGTATCTGATGCTGACCATGCTTACCACTTTTGGCATTAAACACAACGAGCATAGTTTAGGATATATAGAGAAAGTTCTGACTTTGGATGAATTATTTGTGGGATGAAATCTCCCCATTTTTTTTCAGCACAAGACTTTCGTAGATTCGGCCCATCAGGAAAATCTAACTACGACTATGCGAGTACTACATCTATTTACCATTTCTTTCAGCCTGTTTTTTTTGTTTGCCTGCACATCTGAGCAAAAACAGGAATCCGATACCACAACCTCTATGAATACTGAAAATCAATCCGTTAAGGTCCTGATTGGCACTTATACAGGACAAGGGAGTGAAGGCATTTATCAGTTTGATTTTGACCCAATGGGGGGAATGCTTACCGGGAAAAAACTGGTCGCAACCACCACAAGTCCGTCTTATGTGGTGATGAGCGAAGATCGTCAATATGTCTATGCGGTGAATGAAACCGCGCCGGGCAATGTTTCTGCTTTTCAGTGGAATGATGATAAAACCCAACTACAAGCCATTAACCAGATGAGCAGTGAAGGTGAACATCCCTGTCATATCGAACTCAATGGAGACGGAAATCTGGTGGCTGTGAGTAATTATTCTTCGGGAAATGTGTCTGTTTACAGGCTAAATAAAGATCAGGGACTTGAACCCAATCCCGTGGGGTATCAGCACGAAGGAAGCGGTCCGGTAAAGCCCAATCAAACATCCGCCCACGCACACTGCGCAAAATTTGACCCAAATGGAAAATTCCTTTATGTCGTTGATCTGGGCATTGATCAGGTAATTACTTATCCGGTTAAAGAAGATGGCTCTGTGGGAGAAGCCAGTTCCCGCCTGATTTTTGATCCCGGAGACGGACCACGACAGTTGACTTTTCATCCATCCCGAAACCTCGCCTTTATCATCAATGAACTGTCCAATTCTATCGTTTCGGTGAATGTAAACCATCAAACGGGCGAACTGACAAAAATTGCCAAAATCAGCACCCTGCCTGATGACTTCGAAGGAAAAAGCTATTGCGCCGATATTCATATTACTTCGAATGGAAAATTCCTTTACGGTTCCAATCGCGGTCACAATAGCATCGCCATCTTTGCCGTTGCAGAAGACGGCCAGTTGGAACCCCTTGGAACAGAATCTGTACACGGCGACTGGCCAAGATATTTCACCTTATCTCCTAATGAAAGACATCTTTTAGTAGCCAATCAAAACTCTGATAATATCACCATTTTTGAAGTAGATCCTCAGACTGGGCTCTTAAGCTATACAGGCAATCAGGTGCGGATTTCCAAACCTGTGGTGATGAAGTTTTGATGTTGGCATCTGTATTTTATCCTTCGGGGGACATTAGACAAAATTTTTACTATTTTTAAAACCATAAAAGCACAATACATGGAAACATCCAGATACAAAAACAAATATCGGGTTGCGTCGGCCCGCGCCCAATGGTGGGATTACAGTTGGAACGGGGCATATTTCATCACTATATGCACAAAAAATCGGCGACATTATTTTGGCGAAATCATCGACAAGCAGATG
>JAGQVA010000662.1 GCA_020438265.1 Bacteroidota bacterium | reverse complement strand
TTTTTACCATTGCAAGCTACTGGGAAATCAGGACACCTATTACACAAAAGGTTATGGGAGAATCTTTATGAAAGACTGTTATATTGAGGGGACAACTGACTTTATTTTTGGCAGGGCGGTGGTCGTTTTTGACAGTTGTCAGATTCACAGTAAGAAAGTCTCTTATATTACCGCAGCTTCTACCGAGCAGGAATATTCCTTTGGATATGTGTTTTTTGATTGTCTGCTTACGGCCAAAGGAAATATAGGGAATGTCGCTCTCGGACGTCCATGGAGGCCTTATGCGCGGACCGTTTTTATCCATTCATATCTTGACAAACATATTGCCGCTTCTGGCTGGTCGGAATGGGATGGAAATAATAACCATACCACCTGCTTTTATGCAGAGTATGACTGCTTTGGACCAAAAGCGGACAGAACCTATCGCAAAGCATGGTCTCACGAACTGACTCCTCAGGAGGCAGCAGATTACACTATTCCCAATATTTTTGCGCAAACAACCGCGCCTCTTCAGTACAATGACGACTGGTTGCCGGTTCTGGATAGCCTGCCTTATGAGCCTTATGTTGAGTTTCCTGCACAGACCAGTATTGAGGAATTGAAGGAAGAATTTCAGCTGAATGCTTTTCCGAATCCAGGTACAGATTTGGTCATTTTCCAGTTTATGCTTACTGAGTCTGAACAGGTAAGTCTGACGCTGTTGGATATGGGTGGAAAGTTAATCAAGGAAATCCCGCAGCAGCACATGAATGCAGGTGCACAAAAGATAGCGGTCACAGTATCTGAATTACCCGAAGGGCAATATTTTTATCGGTTGCAAATTGGGGAGAATATCCTTCCGGGGGCGGTGACTGTTTTGAAGCCATAAGGCAGAGAATCCTTTTGATAATCTTGTTTTAATGGTTATTAACCTCAACTGCAACTTCAATCTCAAATACAATCAAGGAAGAGAATCGACCAATTGATAATTGCTTTTGAAGTTGAGGTTGAGGTTGAGGTTGTAGTTGAAGTTAAATGAATTTTTGTCAAATTCTACAACCTTCTCCAAATATGAAACAAACTTAGCCAAAAGGCCGGCTAACACTCCTTCTCCAAAAACTCAGTTGGGCTCACTCCAAATTCTTTTCGGAAAGCCCGACTGAAGGAGTTGGGCAGATCATATCCAACGAGGTAACCCACCTCTGAAATTGTGAGCTTTTTCTGGCTGAGCAAGTCCCGGCTTCTTGCCAGGCGGAAAGAGCGCAGCAATTCGAGTGGTTTTTTACCAGTCAGTTGTTTGATCTTCCTGATAAACTGAATATGACTGTAACCCAGAGCTTTACACATCTTATTGACATTAAATTCCGGGTCGTCAATATTATCCTCCATGAGTTGGGAAAGACTGGCCAGTAATTTTTCATCGGGAGATTCCAATTCGACCGTTTTGGGTTTGAGCAGAACCTGTTGTTGATATTTTTTGCGCAGTTGTTCGCGTTGTTCCAGCAGATTTTGCACCCTCACTTTGAGCATTTCCGGCTTAAAGGGTTTGGTAATATAATCATCCGCTCCTTGCAGATAACCCTCCATTTTGGAAGTAGGCTGGGTCTTCGCAGTAAGAAGAATCAGGGGAATATGACTGGTAAGCAGGTCTTCTTTAATCAATTTACAAAAAGTAAGCCCATCCATTTCAGGCATGGAAATATCGCTGATGATAAGGTCGGGGCTTTGCGCTCTGGCTATTTCCAGTCCTTTTTTTCCCTCTTCTGCTTCAAGAATCCGATAATCCGGAGCAAGCAGTGAGATGACAAATTTGCGCATATCAGCATGATCCTCTACAATCAGGACGCTTTTTGAGCCCTCTTTTACGGTACTCTGTTTTGCCTCATCATACTCTGCGCTTAAGCTGGCAATATGCAAATTGGCCTCGGCGAGATTTGAGCTTTCCTGCTGACTTGAATCCACATCTTTTTCACTACAGGGCCTGAAAGGCAAATCAATGGTAATCATCGTACCTACCCCTTCTTCACTTTCGAGGTAAATTTCTCCTTCCTGCAATTTCACCAGTTCACGAATATAACTCATCCCAATTCCTGTGCTAAAATGATTTCCGGTCGAGGCAGTATAGTATCGGTCAAAAATATGATTCAAATCTTCTGCAGGTATCCCATTTCCATCATCGACAACACATATTCGAAGTCTGGGATCAGGCAATTGGCTATTTTCTGCTTCGAGGATCACTTTTTCCAAAGACAGGTAAACGTGACCGTGATTGGGTGTGTGTTTAAAGGCATTGGACAAAAGGTTGGCCAGGATTTTTTCTATTTTATCCTTATCAAAAATAAACCAGGGTTGAGGAAGACTGTTTTCAAGGGACAAATGTAACCTTCGGGTTTTGGCCAGATTCTGAAAAAGGCTCATTGTAGCTTCCACCGTCTGAATCAGGTTTCCCGGTTGGGGCGAAGAATCCAGAGCAGAGTTTTCAATTTTTCGAAACTCCAGCAATTGATTAATCAGAATCAGCAGGCGATTGGCATTTCGATTAGAAACCTGCAAGAACTCTTCTCTTTGCTGAACTGTCATTTCCCGGTGTCCTTTTACCAATTGGTCAATCGGCCCTATCAACAAGGAAAGCGGAGTCCGCAACTCATGAGAAATATTGGTAAAAAAGTCCAGCTTGGTTTTTGACAAATCTTTGACCTGGGAAACTACTTTTTTCAGTGCATCCCGCTGCTGCTCAATCTGGCTGTGACTATTGGCCAGATCCAGGTTTGCCAGTTCCAATCGATCTTTCTGCTCAATGATTTGTTCCTGCTGATCGAGGATATGCTGATTCTGTTTCAGAATTTGATGACCTCTTTCCTGTAGCTCCTGATTGGCATCTCTGAGATTATGATTGAGTTTGCTCAGGGTTTGGTTTTTGACAATAATGATGTAAACAAAAACCGCCAGCATAAAGAGGAAAAAGAGCAAAAAACCCAGAAAAACGGGCTGTCGCCAAAGGGGAATTTGCACGCGAAATTCAATGCGAGCCGGAGTAGGATCGACATTAAAATCCTGATCCCTCGCTTTTACTTCCACCAGATGTTTTCCACCACTCAAATCTGTAAATAAATGGCGGGACTCAGCACTAAATTCAGACCATTCACCTCTATCAATGCGATAGGAGTATTCCAGGTTTTCTTTTTTTGTAAAATTTAAATAATCATGTCCCTGCCAGTTTAGTACAACATTCCCTTCAGAAGGAACCTCATTGGGATAATCCAAAAAACGGGTTTCCGGTGGATTTTTGTCTGGCTGATAACGATAACAAATATATCTTCCTATTCCTGAGGGAGGTAACTGGCTGTAGGACAAAGCCCGCCTTTTCCATTCTCTGGGCGATTTATTTACCCAGCATATCCCATCATTACTTCGCAGAAAATTACCTCCTTCAAAATCCAGGCTCATGCTGGCGGGAAGGATATGATTTACCCATTTTTTTCCATCAAATCGAGAAATATCATTTTCCGTTACAACCCAGATACTGCTATCCGAATCCGCATATATACTGATAATCGCATTACTCACAAGTCCTGCATCGGTATCATATTGTTTCCAGTTTTCCCCATCGTAGGTAAATAATCCATACGTTCGGGAACCAATAAGAAGAAAACCGTCCCGACTAAAAATAGTATTGATATATTCCCGCAGAATTCTTTTGGAGGTTTGTTCCCAGACCTTTCCATCATAGGTATACAGGCTTCCGCCTCCGACCCAGATCCGACCATCGGCAGATTGGCCAATCCCCGAAGCATTGGATTG
>JAGQVA010000661.1 GCA_020438265.1 Bacteroidota bacterium | reverse complement strand
AAAGACAAGCAGTATAATAAAGGTTATCAAATGCAATTTACCTCCAATCACGATGAAAACTCATGGTCTGGGACTGAGTTTCAACGTATGGGAGACGGGCATAAAGCTTTTGCCGTTCTGACTGCGACATTTGATGGGATGCCACTGGTTTATACAGGTCAGGAAGATGCGATGGACAAACAGCTTGAGTTTTTCCAGAGAGATGTGATTAATTGGGGGGATTATGTGTATGCAGACTTCTACAAAACCCTCTTTGACCTGAAACACCGTAACGAGGCACTCTGGAACGGAGAATATGGCGGGCCACTGCAAAAAATCAAAACCAGTGATGATGAAGCAATTTACGCCTTTACCCGTGAGAAAAATGGAGATAAAGTTGCCGTGATCATTAACCTTTCCAAAGATGATCAGACATTTACGCTTAATGGTGCAAATGTCGCAGGAACTTATACCAATGTCTTTGATGGAACTTCAGTTACTTTGACTGATGGGATGTCTCTGGACCTGAAAGCCTGGGATTATCTGGTGCTTGAAAAGGAATAATTCCCAAACTCTTTTCACAGATAACGTTGAAAGAATTCTCTTCTTTCAACGTTATTTTTTTAGGAATTTTCGCCTTTCGTAAGGCCTTTCCACATGTTTTTTTATTATTTTGTAAACTTTGCCGGATTAGAATTCTATCAGATCAAATGCGAATGGAAGAATATTTTTTACCCTTTAGAGAAGGTATTATTGGAATTGACCAAACTATTCATACCTGTCATGGACGTAAAAAACTGCTCTATGCTGACTGGACAGCCAGTGGTCGTTGTTATGGGCCTATCGAAAAGCGTTTTCTCAACGAAATCATGCCGATGGTCGGGAATACGCATACTGAAACCAGCAGTACGGGAATGGCTATGACTTACGCTTACCATCATGCCCAAAAGATTATTAAAAAGCATGTCAATGCAGGAAAGAATGATGTAATCATCACCTCAAATTCCGGAATGACAGGAGTTGTCAATAAATTTCAGCGTATTCTGGGCTTGAAAATTCATGAAAAATATTCCTGGCATATTGAAAAAAAACTTGAAGAAAGGCCCGTTATTTTTATCTCTCACATGGAGCATCATTCCAATCAAACAAGTTGGCTGGAAACAATCGCAGAGGTAAGAATTATTGATCCTAATGAGGAAGGTCTGGTTTGCCTTGAACATTTTGCACATTTACTGGAAGAATATAAAGACCGTAAAGTCAAAATTGCAGCTGTTACTTCCTGCTCTAATGTCACCGGAATATTTACGCCCTATCACGAAATCGCACGAATGATTCATGAAGCGGGAGGATACTGTTTCGTTGATTTTGCCTGTTCAGCTCCCTATGTGGATATTAATATGCATCCTGACGAACCTGGAACGCATCTCGATGCCATTTACTTCTCTCCTCATAAATTTTTAGGAGGACCTGGTTCCAGTGGTGTACTTATTTTCAATTCGATCCTTTATACCAATCACATTCCTGACAATCCCGGAGGCGGTACTGTAGACTGGACCAATCCCTGGGGCGGACATAAATATGTGGACGATATTGAAGCCCGTGAAGACGGAGGAACTCCCGGCTTTCTTCAGACGATGAAAACAGCCATGTGTGTGAAATTAAAAGAAGAAATGGGTACGGAGAACATTCTAAAGAGAGAACACGAACTTGTAGATATTCTCTGGGATAAACTCAGTCAGTTAGAAAATCTTCATATTCTCGCTCCCAATCACAAAGACCGTCTGGGGGTCATTTCCTTCTACATTGACCAGTTGCATTATAATCTGGGGGTCAAAATGTTGAATGATCGTTTTGGTATCCAATCGAGAGGAGGATGCTCCTGTGCAGGTACTTATGGGCATTATTTACTGAATGTTGCTCCGGATTTTTCCAAAGAAATTACTGATCGCATCAATTTGGGGGATTATTCTACCAAACCGGGATGGATCAGGATTTCCGTTCATCCAACCATGACAAATGAAGAGGTTGTTAATCTGGGTGATGCAATTGTAGAATTAGCACAGAAATTTCCCGAATGGGCTCAGGATTATGAACCCGATTTTGTTCACGGATATCTGGCTGCTAAAGATGAAGAAGCTGATTTACAACTTAAAGCTGAAATAGAAAACTGCCTTACCCGAAGTTTTAAAGAAGAGTCCCAGCAATTAGTCTGATACTGCGCAAAAATCCATGATTGTTCGGGCAATAACTTCAGCGGTATTTACTACTGAGGATAATTCTACATACTCAACGGCAGCATGTAGTCCTTTCCCCTTAGGTCCGAAGATAACTGTTGGGATTCCAGCTTGTGCAAGAATCGCTGCATCAGTCCAGAATGAAACTCCCTGATATTGAGGAGTTTGCTGATTCATTTGCTGATAACTTGAGGAAATAGATTTTACAATTGCCTCATTGGGATCGACTTCCAGTGGTACCCGCTCAAACCATGTCTCAAAACTGGCTTTGAATGCTGGATCGTTGTGGGAAATTCGTTCCAGTATCTCAGCAATTTCCTTTTGAGAAGTTTCAAGATTTTCCCCTGGTAAAATCCGCCGTTCCAGTTCCAACTGGCAGAATGACGGATACACACTCAGCTCAGATCCTCCCTGAATCATGGAAGCATGTACAGAACCACGTCCTAATAAAGGATGTTGTTTTTTTACAAGAATCTGGTTTTCCAGTTCATCCAGCCCTGCCAACACCTTCCCCATTTTAACAATAGCATCCACGCCATCTTCATATCGACTGCCATGAGCCGCTTTCCCTTCAACCGTGATCTTTGACCAGACAAATCCCTTATGAGCAATGACAATTTGTTCGTCGGTGGGTTCTGTGACAATCCCTCCATCGGCGGTATATTCTTTGACAATTTCCTCCGTACCAATGCTACCGTATTCCTCATCCGCCACACAGGTGATAATTACGTCCCCATTCAGTTTTATTCCTGCATCAACCAGACTTTTTACCGCCATTACCATAGCTGCTACGCCACCTTTCATATCCTGAGAGCCCCTGCCAAATACTTTTCCATCTTTGAGAGTGGGTTCCAGCGGGTCAATAGTCATTCCCTCAATTCCTACCGTGTCCAGATGTCCATTTAACATAATGGTTTTTCCACCACCACTTCCTTTTAAGACTCCTATTGCATTGACACGATTATTCCCTAAATCCTGATAGGAGACTTCCAACCCCATGTTTTCCATATATTTTCCCATAAAGCGAGCGAGTTCTCCTTCTCCCTGGCTACCGGTTACCAGCATGGGATTTTCGGAATTAATGCGGATCATTTGGGAGAGTAGGTTGTAGGTTTCTTTTTGTGAAATGGATGTCATTACTTTGGTTTTTATCAATCACCCTGACAAAGACTGCCAAAGGTAAAACGTAGCATAGGATTCCCAACCTTTCCAATTCTCAGCCAGGGTGAATAACTCCTGATCTGTGGGTTTGCGATCCATGCCTATTTGATTTTTCACTGCATTCTTTAAACCAATATCCGCCACCGGAAAAGCCTGCGTAAAGCGCAGACAACGCATGATGACATAATGCGCAGCCCAGGGACCAATTCCTCTGATTGTAACCAAATCCTTTTCGGCAGCTTTCCAGTCTCCAGGTTGCAACAGTTTTTCTTTGGATAAATGCCCTTCCACCATCAACCGGGCAATACCAATCATATATTCAGCTTTGCGATTGGTAATGGAAAGCGCTCTTAGATCTTCTTTTTCCAGATTTGCCACTCTTTCCACTTCAGGAAAAAGCCAAAAATT
>JAGQVA010000660.1 GCA_020438265.1 Bacteroidota bacterium | reverse complement strand
CTCGATGGACAATCCGTGTCCGATTACGATCTGGCAGCTTACCGCAAAAATATCGGAGTTGTGCCGCAGGAGGTTATTCTCTTCGGAGGAACGATCAAAGAAAATATTGCCTACGGAAATCCAGAAGCTTCCGAAGAAGAAATCATTCAGGCTGCCCGGCAAGCCAATGCCCTTGATTTTATTCAATCCTTTCCCGATCAGTTTGAAACTGTAGTTGGGGAAAGAGGCATCAAACTCTCCGGCGGCCAAAGACAGCGTATCGCCATCGCCCGGGCGATTTTGAAAGATCCTTCCATTTTGGTGCTCGACGAAGCGACCAGTTCGCTCGACGCAGAATCAGAACATCTGGTTCAATCGGCGCTTAATCAGCTCATGGAGGGGCGTACGACCGTCATTATAGCACATCGATTGTCGACAATCCGTCAGGTTGATCGGATTTATGTGATTGATGATGGGAGGATTTTAGAAGTGGGGACACATGAGGAATTGTCGGCTAAGGGGGATGGGATTTATAGTAATTTGTTGCGGTTTCAGTTTGAGGCGGAGGCTTAATTCCTGTCTGTATTTCTGAGGGTGATAAATATCATTCTTTTTCTTGATGAGAATCATTTGAGGGCTTGAAATGTTTACATTTCTTACCTATCCTACATGAATATGCTCTACTGAATGTAAACTGACAACCATGGTAGCACTTCTGAGACCCTGGAAAAATTCCATTCATTCGATTCCGCAAGGATGTTCATTCTTAAAATCCATTTAAGGATTTCCATTCGCTAATAGTCTAAAATTATTTTTGTTGTGATTCTTGCCCCCTGGGAAGGAGCCCAGGAGACGATGGTATGATGTACCAGACTGTGTGTATTCGGTATATATGCATTTTTTGAAAATTATGATTATGAAAATAATTACAAGCGAATGTAAAAAGAATCCAGTTATTCGGCTGATGTTGTTGAGCTTAATGGTATCGTTTATGATGCCAGCATTACTAGCTCAGAGTGCTCTTCCCCAATTTCAGGTAAATGGAAGCGCGTTTGCAGATGGTGCGAATTGCTACACGCTCACGACTGATAACTACTGGCTTGGAGGATCTGTCTGGGCTAAAGATAGGATTAATCTCCTTCAGCCATTTGAGTTTCAGGGTAGTCTTTACTTTGGATGCAATGATTATGGAGCAGATGGTATCGTATTTGTCCTCCAGGGGGCCGGGAATACTGCCCTGGGTGGCTACGGTGAAGGACTGGGGTATGGTGCGTATTTCGGAAATCCGGGTATTAATCCTTCTCTTGCTGTAGAATTTGATACATGGTATAATAGCAATCATTCAGATCCCACTTACGATCACATTGCTGTGATTACTTCCAGTTCTGTGAGTCATAACGTGCCCTCCAACCTGTTAGACCCTGTGCCTATGTTCCAAAATAAGTTGAACGGGGAAGATTGTATTCCTCATGATCTTCAGATTAAATGGAATCCCAAGGTTAATAAACTCAGAGTTTATCTAGATGGAGACCTTCGACTTACCTATACCGGAGATATGATCAATACTATTTTTGGGGGTGAAAGATTTGTCTATTGGGGATTTACCGGTTCAACCGGTGCCAGCAAAAACTTACAGCAAGTCTGTATAGATGATGTTGCTTATACCGAAGAAGGAGACAATACCTTCACCTTAATCAACGCTCTTACTGACCTGGACATTGGCCCGCTTCAAAGCGGAGACGTAATTGATCTGGCTACCCTTTCAACCAATAAATTGGCTATTCGCGCAAATATGGATATGCCAGGAGTTGAGAGTGTTCGTTTTGGTTTCCAGGGAATAGCTAAATACAAAGTTGAAAACTTCCCGCCTTATGCCTTGCATGGGGATAAAAATGGAGACTATAATTATTTCACCTATTATCCAGGTGCTTATACTGTTTCAGCAACTCCTTATGATCGTAATAATGCCAAGGGCATTAAAGGAGAGACAAAAACAGTCCATTTTATGTTTGTTGATTCAAGCCCTGGAGCTAAGTTGGCTTCTGCAAGTCTGATCATGGATCTCTACCCTAATCCCGCACAAGATAAATTTAATATTGACCTGAATAATGTAAGAGCGGGCGAATTGCAGATCCTGATGTACAACGCAAATGGAGTGTTGGTGAGTCGTCATACTGAAGACGTCAACACAGGCATATTCTCCCGTACGATGAATATTCAGGACCTTCCGGCTGGATTATATATTGTCAAAGTTCGGAATGGGGAGAATGATACTACAGGAAAGATTGTAAAATTTTAAATGACAAAAAATCATTATTAAAAAAGAGGTGCCTATAGCCTGGGCACCTCCTTTTTATAATCAAATTCAGAGAAAAAAATTACCGTTTCCCTCTTCCTCCTTTACTCTCCTCCGCCTTGAAATTCCGAATATTATACGTAAAAGTAGCCATCAAATACCGCTGCAAGACCACGGTCTTCAAGTCCTCAATATAAGTCTCTGTTACATTCCGGGTAATGCTGTTATTCTGCATCAATGCATCAAATACGGAAAGCTGAATTTCGCCTCTCTGATTCTTGAATAGTTTCTTCGCCAGTCCCATATTCCACAACCAAAAATCCTGGTTAAACCCATCTGAAAGGCCACGATAGGTCTGATTGGTCAGGTCTGTGCGGAATACGATTCCTTTGAGGAAGGTCAGATTGAGTTTGACGGATGATTGCTGGTTGAAATAATTGGTGTTAAGAGCGGGCCGAAGACTGTTAATTCCCTGGCTGAAGTTTGAGCGGGAAGAAACGGTAAAATCGACGTTTTTGCTGATATTACTGCTGAGAACGATTCCAACTCCTGCGGTTCCGTTGGTTGTTTCGGTTCTTTCGCCGTTGATCAGACCTGGGGTTTGGCCGTAATTCGCAGAAAGGTTGATGTTAATGTTAGATTTAATCGCTTTAATCGGAACACCATAAGTGAGGAAGGATCTGGCCTGCCAGTAGCCGTTCATATTGACGGGCTGGGTAAACTGGGAACCTCTGGGCAAAACCACACCATTCTCCAAAACCATATCCCGGGAAGCGATGGTTGTACTGTTTGCCACATAGTTTTGAGTGATTGTACCGCTGATCAGGAAGAAGAAGACAGAAGATTTTTCCGTATTGGTTTTATTATAACGCAAGGAAATACTGTGCTGATAGTTTTGATCCAAATCCTGATTTCCTGACGAAAGTTGCAGAGGATTCGTGTTATTGATCACTTCCTGTAACTGACTCACTGATGGCGGACTGGTATTGGTCCGGTACATAAATCTAATGCTTTGTTGGCGCGAAGAACCATACCTGATCATAACAAAAGGCAGCACATTAAAAAAGTTACGGTCAATTTGATCCGGATAAGGGAAAAACTGCTCATTGTCCAGGACGGACCATTGCCCGCTTACCCGTGCCATAATCATCAGTTTTTCTTTCCTGATCATCAGACCTGTACCCACTTCGTGAGCAAAATATATATTGTCGAAGGAGTTGGACAAGGCTGAATCCTGGAGAGAATATTGCCCGGTTTCCTTGAGGAAATTATAGGTTTCTTTGTCGGAAACATTCCACTGAGGGGAGAAAGAATAATTCAACTGGAGCATTCCCAACTCAGCCAGGGGTTCTGTATATCGTACACTTGTCGAAATATTCCAGCCATTTCCGGATAAAGTGGAATTTTGATTTAAAGTATCCGAAAGAGTGGATGCAGAATAATAATTCAATCCCGAAAAAAGATTGCTTTCTCCACTGTTTTGACTGTAACCTGTGCGGAAATTGGCTGA
>JAGQVA010000659.1 GCA_020438265.1 Bacteroidota bacterium | reverse complement strand
TCAAACCCATAACTATTGAAGTCCAGTTTGGTAAGAGTCCCTCCAAGCAAAACACCTGCCTTCATCAAAACAGGCTCCCGCTTCCGCTCAAACTGAGGGCTTGTTTCTGCACATTTGTAATAATTTTGAAAAATTTCCCGAAAACTGGTCAGGTCATAATGGGCAAGAGCAATTTCCTCCAACATCTGCCGACAATCAGATAAATAATTTCCCAGTTGGACGCGGTAGGTATTGTCTTCGGCAAGGGTACTCACCCCATCCTTATACTTATAATATTTTTTGTGAGCCAATAATTCCGGCCCCTGATTTCCTGCGATATAAAAATTCTCTTTCCCGGATTTGGCAATGTGATAGAATAAGGTTTTTTCACCTCCAAAAATGGTTTGCAGGAACACCGATTCCTTAACGATATTTAATTCAGGCTGCTTTTCCAGTGCATCAGTATTTGTAGGACTAACCTCAAGATCTACCTCCGCTCCTATATATTTTTCTCCCGAAACACTAAATTCCAGAACTTCTTTTGGGGAATAAAAACGACTAGGTTCAGATTCGTTTTTCCGAAAACTGATTTGAGTCGGATTCTTTCGCCAGCCTCGATAATCAATGAATCCTTCTACTGTGTCAAGATTGGCAAGAATCGCATAACCTGGTTGATAGTTTTCCTGAGCTGATATGTGGAAAAAGGAGAATAGCAGGGAAATAACGATTCCTGCGTGAGTGAGAAATGGTTGTGTGAATTTCATGGGTTTAAAAATAAGAAAAAATCAATTATTATAAGTGCCTCATTTGCTGCTAATACAAGTATTGTCATTTTCATGTTTTAAGGCTGATTCGGTTATTTCCAATCATTGCTAATTCCTGCAAGCACATTCATGATGTTCGTTGAGGTACTCAATCGTTGCTTTGGCCATTTTTTCCAGCGTCTCAAGGTTAATATCAGCCAGTTTGTTTACATAAATACAAGCTTTCCCCATTTTGAATTTTCCCAGCTCATCCAGAAAATGTTTGTGTTCTTCGATGGGAGAATAGACGTAGAGAGAAAACGCAGCTTTTCTGGGTGAAAAGCCTATAAGAGGAGCATCACCTTCACGTCCGCTGGCATATTTGTAGTGGTAACTCCCAAAACCGATAATGGTAGGCCCCCACATCCTGGGTTCAAATCCTGACCATTCGCTCATAAGTTCGATGAGTTGGAAACTCTCAGCTTTTTTCGTCTCCTTGTCTACATAGGAGTTGATAAATTCAATGACATTAACTTCGGTCTCTGTTGTTTTATTTTTTGCCATTTTAATATTGTTTACAAGCAAAATACGAAGACTTTGGGTTAACATGAAGGCTTAATATTTTCCACCCTCTTGATCAACTTGTCAATATTCAAATCATGTTCGTCCAAAAATCTGAAAATGATTGCTCCACTGGGCAGAAACACGGCATAATTCTCCCCAAATCCCAGCATATAGGTTGCTCTTACTTTGCACCTTCCCTCTTTGTTATCTTTTCAAATGCGTATAGTTCGCCGGCATCCTCTTTACACTTAACAATATCACCATCTTTGAATTCACCCAGTTTGTCATTTTCATACTTTTCAATAATCATATATTCCTCATTGGGCAGACATTTTGCCTCTACAGTTATCCATTCTCCATTAATTGCTTTTACCTGAATAGCAGTTATTGTGGAAAACCCTTCACTCCAGTGGTCTTTATTGATTTCATATTCACTAATGACAAATCCATCGACTCTGTATTTGAATCCATTTTTCACGCTCAGTCTTTTTATTGCACTTTCTGCTTCAAGCCTGGTTGAATACACTCCTATGAACTTTGTTTCATCACAGTCACCTGATTCATATGAGTGTTGTAGAATAAATACAGAATTCATTTACCGCCGCTTCTTATGACGCCGCTTCTTCAACTTTTTCTTTCCTTCAGGCAAGCCATTTACCCGAATGGGTCTTCCATCCATGATGCTGCCTTCAAAGGCAGAAACGACAAGGTCTGCTTCGGACTCTTCTACTTCAAAAAAGGTATGTTTTTCGTGCAGATCGATCTTCCCGATAGCCTGTCCACGAATCTGGCTGTATTCGCAGATTAAGGAAATAAATCCTGCTGTATTATCAATATCCATAGAGCCGATATTGATAAACAGACGGTGTTTTTTGTTCTTTTTACCGCCTCTTTCCCGCTTGTCATCGGATGATGACTTCTTGCCGGATTTCTCTCTTCGCTGCTCCCCGTTTAAGTCAGGTGCATTGCGATAGGTTTTCAGAAAATCGGAAAAAGAAAGAGAAGCAATTTTTAATACTAATTCTTCTTTGGATAATCCTTCCAGTTCTTCGAGAATTTCTGGTAAAAAATCTCTGATTTCGTCAGAAACTTCTGCATTTCGGATTCCCTGAATCTGCTCAATTAACCTGCTTTCGCAAATTTCTCGTCCCGTCGGGATACGGGCTTTTGTAATGCGAATGCCTACTTTTTTCTCCAGTCTGCCCAACAAATATTTGTCGCGGGGATGTAACAGGATCAGTGAAATTCCTGTATTTCCTGCCCGTGCAGTACGACCGCTACGATGCGTATAAAAAGAAATATCATCGGAAAGGTTGTAGTGGAAAACGTGGGAAATATCTTTGACATCAATTCCTCTGGCAGCGACATCTGTAGCAACCAGAATATTGATCTGACGAAGTCTGAATCGCGCCATTACACGATCACGCTGAATCTGATTCATATCTCCATGCAGGGCATCGGCATTATAACCATCCTGCATGAGTTGATCGGCCAACTCTTTGGCATCTCGTCGGGTGCGGGTAAAAATCAGTCCAAACATAGAACCATCCACATCCAGAAAACGCCTCAGTATTTCGTATTTTTCAGAAGGACGGGCAAAGACAAACTGGTGGTCAATATCCTCATTGGCAGTATTCTTTTCGCCAACACTCAGTTTTACAGGAGAATTCATGTAAGCATTGGCAATACGACTGACCTCATCGGGCATGGTTGCCGAAAACAGCCAGGTGAGCTTTTCCTCTGGTACACTCTGAAGAATATCGTCAATTTCTTCTTTAAAGCCCATGTTAAGCATTTCATCGGCTTCATCGAGCACCAGATAACCCAACCGGCTCAGATCTACAACGTTACGTCGGATCAGATCACGTAATCTTCCAGGGGTAGCTACCAGAATATGTACACCACGTTTGACTTCTCTAATTTGTTTGACAATATCAGCACCACCATATACTGCACTAATCCTCAAATCGCGAAGATGGCTGCTAAACTGGTCCAGCTCTCTGGCTATCTGAACGCAAAGTTCACGTGTAGGAGCCAAAACCAATGCCTGAGTATATTTTTTTTCTGTTTCAACGAGATCAATCAAAGGCAAACCAAAAGCAGCAGTTTTACCGGTTCCGGTCTGTGCAAGTCCTACCAAATCGGTGCTTTTCTCCAGTAAGGTGGGAATCGCTTTGGTCTGGATTTCTGTAGGAGAAATAAATCCTAGCTCCTCAATTCTTTCAACTAATGGCAGGGACAACCCCAGCCGCTCAAAATCTTTCATATACAATCTGCGTGTTCTATTGATGAAAACGCGGTGCAAAGGTACGTTATTATTTTTAGAAAGAGCAGTTATCTCTGATTTAAGTTATCATTTATGATTATCACTATTGATCTTCTAAACCATTATTATGACTTAAAACTGGTAGTTAAAGCCTTTGAACAGAGAATTTGACCAAAGTATTTATCAGGTCCTGGAATCTGATACAGTTGGAACTTTGAGTTTTGCCATATCAGACC
>JAGQVA010000064.1 GCA_020438265.1 Bacteroidota bacterium | reverse complement strand
AAGATAAATTCATTTAACGAATGGGACATCCATCGCTAGACCGATATTGAAATTTACCCTGATTCCAGCTGGAGTCGGTTGAAATTGAGGTATATTCAATAGAACCCATTGCCCCCATTGAACCGCATTTAAATGCGGTTCAATGGGGGCAACAATCTTTCACAATCTGTATATTTGTTATATGTCTATACTACTGACTCGCATACTGTTTTTAAGTCTGGGGACGACTCTCCTGATTGGCTGTAATCCCTTTTCCCCCCGTTACAATCCTGAGGGGCTTGCTGATATCAATCTCCTGGGAGATCCAACCCATGTTGAGGGATATTTTCGCCTGTTTAAGAATGCCTATGAATTAAGAGATACAACCCTGTATGGGCGTTTATTTGCCTCTGATTTTACCTTTAGTTATTATGATCCTGACCTTGGGCAGGACATTTCCTGGGATAGGGACACAGAACTGGCCACGTCTTATAATCTCTTTCAGGGTGTATTGCAGATTAACCTGGATTGGAATTATTATACCCAACTTGATACGAATGAAACAGAAGCCATTGTCATTCGCAATTTTAACCTGACCATTGAAGAAACAGAGGAAACAGTCTATTCTGGCGCAGGAAGAGCAAAATTACGTCTGAAGCGCAATATGCCCGGGGAAGCCTGGCAAGCCTATGAATGGTTTGACGATTCAGACTTTTAAATTTCTTTTTGAGAATTGAAATTTGCGTTCTATGTTCGGCTTCTGATCAAACCTTTAATGAAAGCCCGCCCTTGAATTCTGAATTAAAAGAAATTATCCATCGACTCAGCGGCTACCTGGCTGTTTTTATTGTCTTCTGGGCAATCGGAGGGGTATTCCTTTTTCTCCTGGGGTATAAAGAGAGTTTTTTTGAATTAAATCAATTTCATATTTCTTTCCTGGATATCATTATGCCTCATTATACTCACCTGGGGCATGGAGCTCTGGTTAGTCTGCTTTTTATCCTCCTGGTACCCAGGCTGGATCTTGAAATTGCTTTTGCTTTAATTATCAGTCTTATACTGGTCGCCGTTTTTGTAAATCTGGGCAAATTTTATTGGTTTGAAGACTGGGATCGCCCACTGGCTATTTTCAAAAAACGGACTATCCACTTTATCTCCCTGACTCCCAATTATTATCATGCGTTTCCTTCGGGACATAGTGCTGTGGCAGCGACAGCATTTTTCTTTATTGCTGCTTATAGTGGAAAAGCAAAACCATTATATGGGATTTTCTGGGCATTGGTGGCAGTATCTGCGTGTTATTCCAGGTTATACATCGGGGTTCACTTTCTGGGAGATATTGTGGCGGGTAGTTTTATGGGAGTAGGACTTTCTCTGGGGGGATATTATTTTGTCAGAAGAACATGGGGAAAAAGGCTTAAAAATCTCCCTGACTCCAGTGAAAACAACATCCGGAAATGGCTGAAAATCATTACGCTTATCTTATTAGCTTTTGACTTGTATGTATTGCTTAACCAAAACTATCTATGATTGAAACGCTCATACATTGGGATACTGAGCTTTTTCAGCTAATTAATGGTTGGAACACTCCCTGGGCGGATCAGTTTATGTATCTGGTAAGCACAGTCTGGTTTTGGATTCCTTTTTATGCGGTTCTTCTTGTTTTTATTGTAAAGAAAGTTGGCTGGAAATCAACAGCCTTGGTTTTACCGGTAGTTGCATTAATGATAACGATTAGCGATCAGACAGCTTCCGGTTTTCTCAAACCTGCTGTTAAACGTTATCGACCTTGTAAAATAGAAGCAGGATTAGACTTTGAAGTCCATACAGTAAACGGAAAATGCGGTCGCAATTACGGATTTGTCTCCTCCCACGCAGCAAATTTTTTTGCTTTAGCTACCTTTTTTAGTCTATTTTTTCGTCGCAGAGCCCTGACTTTTACTTTTTTGAGCATAGCGACCCTGGTAGCATACAGTAGGGTTTATCTGGGAGTTCACTATCCCGGAGACGTGATTGGGGGCGGCCTTGTAGGAGCAACTGCAGCCCTTCTGGCCTGGCAAATTTACAGGTCTTTAGACCAACGGTTTTGGCCAGCCAGGTAATCGGACTCTCCAGAGTCCCATCCAACCTATTGATCCGAGGATCAAATCCCACAAATTGATCCCGGGATCAACCCAAAATAATTCTGCGAAAAATATAACGACAGATTGAACTCCGGAGAGTCCAATTTACTTGCAAACATCCTTAAAGCGCCTTAGCTTTGCGGTTTCGTTTTTTATATAATTCCATGGCGAGTACCACTAAATATATTTTTGTAACCGGCGGGGTTACATCTTCACTGGGAAAGGGAATCCTGGCCGCTTCTCTGGCAAAACTTCTCCAACTTCGAGGGTATAAAACTACCATCCAAAAATTTGACCCCTATATCAATATCGACCCTGGCACACTGAATCCTTACGAACATGGCGAATGTTATGTCACGGATGATGGCGCAGAAACAGACCTGGATCTGGGACATTATGAGCGTTTTTTAAATGTGCCTACTTCCCAGGCAAATAATGTCACTACTGGTCGAATTTATGAAACAGTGATCAAGCGGGAAAGAATGGGAGAATATGGAGGTAAAACCGTTCAGGTAATTCCCCATATTACTGATGAAATCAAGCGTCGTTTTGAGCTTTTGAATGAGAATGAGGCTTATGATATTATTCTTACTGAAATTGGTGGAACGGTTGGGGATATTGAATCTCTGCCTTATATCGAAGCTTTAAGGCAGTTTCGATACGATTATGGACCTGAGCACTGCCTTGTCATTCACCTTACGCTGGTGCCTTATTTAAAGGCTGTCGGAGAATTAAAAACCAAACCTACCCAGCATTCGGTTAAAAGTTTGCTGCAGTCAGGAATTCAGCCTGATATTCTGGTTTGTCGCTCTGAGCAGAAAATACCCATTGAAGTTCGCACCAAAGTCGCCCGGTTTTGTAATGTGTCTCTGGATTCTGTCATTGAAAACCTTAATGCTGCGACTATTTACGAGGTTCCATTCTTATTAAAAAAGGAAAATCTGGATATTGTAACCTTAAGAAAACTCGGACTTTCTCCGCGTGAAGAACCCGATTTGAGCTTTTGGAAAGATTTTGTCTCTAAATTAAAAAATCCTTCAGATGAAGTCAGAATTGCTCTTGTGGGTAAATATGTCGAACTCCATGATTCCTATTTGTCCATTGCGGAATCGTTGAAAATTGCAGCGGCGGAGAATGAATTGAGTGTGCAAATTGACTGGATACACTCTGAAGATGTGACGGCTGAGAATACAGAGCGAATTTTTAAAGAAGTGGACGGAATTCTGGTTGCTCCGGGATTTGGAGAAAGAGGTGTGGAGGGGAAAATTCATAGTGTGAAATATGCCCGGGAACATAACATCCCTTTTTACGGGATTTGTCTGGGGATGCAAATTGCTGTGATCGAATTTGCCCGGAATGTTTTGGAATTACCCAGCGCAAATAGTACCGAGTTTGATGAAAATACGCCCGATCCGGTCATAAATATGATGGAAGAACAAAAGCGCGTAAAACAATTGGGGGGTACTATGCGTCTTGGGGGATATGAGTGTGTCTTGCGGCGAAATTCCCTGGTTCATCAGTCTTATCAAAAGACCCGGGTAAGGGAAAGACACCGCCACAGATATGAATTTAATAGTGAATATGGAAAAAAGTTTGAAAGAAAAGGGATGATTATGACTGGCCGGAATCCTGAAACGGAATTGATTGAGATTGTTGAGTTGCGAGACCATCCTTATTTTATAGGAACACAGTTTCATCCGGAGTATCAAACGACAGTTGAAAGTCCTCATCCATTGTTTCTTTCTTTCATCAATGCTGCGTATGCACATAAAATGAGCAAAGAAAATGGGTCCTGATGAAATCTTCCCGGGAGTTTTGAAAAATTGTGGCTAAATTTGCAGCCGAATTGTAATTATTCCCTCTGGGGAGCGTCTTATTGAGTATTCGAGAGATATTATATATATCATAAATTAAAATTTAAACTAACTGATGGATAGGAATTCGATTACGGGATTGTTGCTGATGGTGATGTTGACGATGGTGTATTTTTATTTTTTTGCACCTGAGCCTCCCGAACCTCCTGCCGATTCAAATATTACCATTACTGACTCGCTCTCAAATAGCGATCATGCCTCTATTTCCGGGGATAGTTCAGTATTGACGGCGGGTGATGCTTCGGGGAATAATCTGACAAAAGAAGCTCAAGACTCTCTGGTAAATGACGAGCTGAAGGATAAATACAGTGATCTGTACAAACTGGTTGAAGGCGAAGAAGAAATTATTACTGTAAAAACAGAAAAATTAACAGTAAATATTTCTACCAAAGGAGGAATGATCAAATCTGCTTATCTCAATGATTATAAGACCTTTGACTCACTTCCCTTACCTATTGTTATGGAGCACCCGGGGAATGAATTCTATTTTGAGTTTGGCTTTAACAACCGGGCGATTCGAAGTGATGAACTCTATTTTACTCCCTCTGTAAAAACCCTTCAGTTGACCGGGGAAGATACCCAAACCTTAAGTCTGAAGGCAGAGATTAGTGAAGGCCGGTATATTGAGCAGATTTATACTTTTGCAGGAAATACCTACGATCTGGATTATGATATAAAGTTTGAGGGAGTCAGAGAAAGTTTAGGAAAAACGTCTTTTTACGATCTCTCCTGGACTTCTCACATACCTAAAACAGAGCAGGACGTTAAGAACATGCGTCAGAAGTCCTCAATGGTTTACCGATTGGGAGATGATGTGGAGAAGATGAGTCCAAGTGATGAGATTGAAAAGGAAAAATTGTCTGCTTTGGTTAAATGGGTTTCCTATAAAAGCCAGTTTTTCTCTCAAATTTTGATTGCTGACGAACCGCTTCGTTCCGGGAATGTAACGATGAGCACTCCTGCTGATGAGAGTTATAACCGGAAGATGGAGAGTAAATACATCGTTGATATAGGAAAATCTGATTCGGAGTCAACAGGTTTTAAGATGTATCTTGGCCCAAATGAGTATAATGTCCTTCGTAGTTATGATTTAGAACTGGAAGAGGAAATGGATTTGGGCTGGTGGATTGTAGGATGGATCAATATCGGTACGGTTTATATCTTCAAATTTCTTGAGAGATTTATCGATAATTATGGCCTGATCATTATTGTTTTGGCTATTGCTATTCGTCTGTTAATGTTCCCGCTTTCATACAAAAGTTTTGTTTCCATGGCAAAGATGCGGGTAGTGAACAACACACCCGAGATGAAAGCCCTGGATGAAAAACATAAAGACGATCCTCAAAAACTGCAAATGGCGAAGATGGGAATCTATCGGGAAATGGGGGTAAGTATGTTTGGAGGGTGTTTGCCCATGTTATTATCCTATCCGTTTTTGATTGCCCTGTTCTTTTTCTTCCCGCAATCAGTCGAATTGAGGCAACAATCTTTCCTTTGGGCACATGACCTGTCTACCTATGATTCCATTTTAAACCTGCCATTTTCCATTCCTGCTTATGGAGATCATGTCAGTTTGTTTACCATTTTGATGGCGATTTCTACTTTTGTATATACCCTGTATCAGCAGCAATCTCAACCAGCTACAGGAGCGAACAGCCAGTTTAAGTATATCGCTTACATCATGCCGGTCTTCTTATTGGTATTTCTGAATAGTTATGCAGCGGGGCTGAGCCTTTATTACTTTATGTCAAACCTGATTCAGATTTCCCAAACGACCATTATTCGGCTTTTCCTTGATGATGAAAAATTACTTGCCCAAATGCATGAAGCCAAAAAGGCCAAAAAGAAGAAAGGTAAGGGAGGAAAAGACGGAAAAGGAGGCAGCGGTGGACAGTCAAAGTCTCGTCTGGAACAGTGGGTGGAAAAACAGCAGAAGAAGCAGCAGGAAGCTTTAAAACAGCGCAAAACAGAGACAGGTCCTAACCGCAGGACACGGAGAAATAGCAAGTAGCAATATTGCTGATAAATAATTATCATAGACCTTCCAGGTTTTTAAAACCTGGAAGGTCTTTTTCTTTTATAAAACGTTATTCCTGTTTTATTGAAAGAACCAAACTTTTAATATCCAAAATATCAAAATATATTTTTCGTAAAGGATCAGGTTTGATGTAAGAAAAAAAGGAGATGGTTCACAAAAAAATGATTTAGATCTTTTTAAGTGTTTGATTTTAAGCTTTTTGAGGATGATTACGTTTGGAATAGCAATGTTAGGATACAGGGTTTTCCGATACCCTCTTGCGTAAACGATACGCTTAAAAATAATGCATCCCGGAAAAAATATCCTAGCTTTGAATTGTCAAGCAAAAACACTTTTAACCTGTTAATCTCATAATAAATTAAATGCTGGATGTTTCTTTTTGATCTCTTGTTTCATTGATTAATCCTTCCAACTAACACCATTTCAAGTTTTGCATATTAGACCTGATTAAGGTGAGGTATAACACCTTATATTGACGTCCGACAAACCAGTCCAAGAAAAGAGGCGGTTGATCGGGAGGGGGAACTGACTATCAGGGAGGCAGAGGCCCGGATAGGCTCAGAAATTAATCAGAGTGGATTCTGATTATTCCCGATCTCCGCTTTTATTTTAAGGATATTTTTTCTCAACCACTTAGTCCATTGTTCAGATTACCGAAATACTGTTGTTGAATACTTTTTCCCGTCGGACTGAAATATCTCCCATGGAGCCCCTGCAACCTGCTGTGAATAAGCCCAGGTGTGCGAACTGAAGCTTGTTTAAGTATTTTCCTTAATTGGATTTCCGATCTTTCCTTGTTAGGCAGGTATAAGCAGGGCTCCTTAAGGGAGAAAACAAATGAAGTGATTTTTAGATGAGTTCTGTTAAGCTTGTAGTTTAACAGAACTTTTTATTTTTGTGGACTTTCACGAAAAAGTGTTTATTATTGAAATATGTGTTTGATTGTTTTTGCTTTTCAACCTGGAGAAAATTATCCGTTGGTAGTCCTGGCAAATCGGGATGAGTTTTACCAAAGACCCACTGCCAGAGCTGATTGGTGGGAGGATCACCCTCAAATCCTGGCGGGAAGAGATCTAAAAGCTGGCGGTACCTGGATGGGTGTCAGCAAAACAGGAAGAGTGGCTGCCATCACCAATTTTCGCGAACCTCACAACATCAGGGAAAACGCTCCTTCCAGAGGTGATTTGGTTACGGATTACCTTCTGGGAACAGATGCGCCCCTGGATTATCTAAACGACCTTGCCAACCGTGGAGAGTTGTACAATGGATTTAATCTCATTGTAGGAAGCGCCCAATCATTGGCTTATTATTCCAATCGGGGCGGTTCACCTGAATTATTAAAACCGGGTATTTATGGTCTTAGTAATCATCTACTGGATACTCCCTGGCCTAAAGTTGAAAAAGCAAAAGCTGAATTTCAATTTTTGATAGAATCGAATCAGTACCTGAATCAAACAGATCCTTTTTTTCAACTTATGCAAGGCTCCGAGGAGGCACCGGATGTTTCTCTGCCTTCTACCGGGGTACCGTTAGAGTGGGAAAAGTTGCTTTCTCCTTTATTTATAGAAAGTCCGACTTATGGCACACGTGTTTCAACCTTTTTAACCATAGATCAAAAGGACTTTTTATTATATGAAGAAAGAGCTTATGTTCCGCAGGGAGAAAATCGAAGGTTTCATTTTGAAATTATAAGCCCTGCCTTATCAGCCCAATAAAATAAAATTATTCATGAAAAAACTGACTACGACTACGATCTTTTTGTTTTTGACCTGTTTATGGATGAGAGGTTTGGCTCAATCCCAGAATGCCGTTCCTTTATTTCAATCTGATGAGATTTTGAAAGTGACAATCAAAACGGAGATGAGAAACCTGCTTAGGGATCGGGGAGATGAAAGAGATTATCATGAGGGTGTATTGATATATGAACAAGAAGGTGTGGAAACATCCTTGCCTGTAGAATTGAGAATCAGGGGTAATTTTCGCCGGAAAAAATCAACCTGCCAGTTTCCTCCCATCAGATTGAAATTTGATAGCGCAAAGGTAAGCAATTCATTATTTGCTGACCAGGACAAGGTAAAGCTTGTGACGCATTGCCAAAGCCGTAAGGCTGAATACCAGCAATATCTGTTGAAAGAGTATCTGGTCTACAAGATGTATAATCAGTTAACTGACACAAGCTTCCGCGTAAGAATGATGGAGGTTACTTATATTGATACCGGGAAAAAGCCGGATACACTGCATCGTTATGGATTTGTAATTGAAGACGAAGACCATCTGGCAGCTCGTCTTGGTGGAAAGGGGCTTGAAGTTCCTAATATTCACCCGGACCGAACTGATTATAAATTGATCAATACACTTTCCGTTTTTGAATTTATGATCGGTAATACGGATTTTTCTGTTCCGGGCCTTCACAACATTAAATTAATCATGACAGAGCCAGGCAAACCGCCGTTGGCGGTTCCTTACGATTTTGATTGGAGCGGATTGGTAAGGGCTCCTTATGCACAGCCTAATGAATCGCTGGGAATCAGAAATGTGAGAGTGAGGCTGTTTCGGGGATTTTGCCGGACAGAAGAAGAATTTGAGGAAACTTTCCAAATATTCAGAGATAATAAGAATGCGATTTTGGGGCTATTCAGAAACCTGGAAATGCTCGATCCTGATGTCAGAGATGATTGCATTCAATACCTGGAAGAGTTTTACGAAACGATTAATGATCCGCAAAAAGTAAAACGGAATTTTCTGGATATGTGCAGGACGGATAAATAAACTATCAATGATTGGAGTAAAACGGATTTCAGTTCCTGATTTCTCAGTTGCAAACAAATTTTTTAACTTATTTACATCCAACAATGTGATCAGGAATTAGTTTTGCAGGATGTGCTTACGATTATTTCATATCACTAAACAAAATCTACATGTCTGAAAAGGAAACTATTAAAGAATATACCAACGGTGAAATCACTGTAGTATGGAAACCCAACACCTGCATTCACTCAACAAAATGCTGGAAGGGTTTGATTGATGTATTTAATCCACAGAAACGCCCCTGGATAAATATGGAAGGAGCCCCAACGGATAAGATAAAAAATCAGGTAGAAAAATGTCCTTCCGGGGCTTTATCCTATTATATGAATCAATCAGCATCTCCTTTGGAAAAGCCTGAGGTAGAGGCGATAAAGGTGAAAATTACAGGAGGAGGGCCTATTCTCGTCAGGGGAGAAGTGAAAATTATTCACAAAGATGGAAGAGAAGAGCTGAGAAAGAATGTTGCTTTGTGTCGTTGCGGGCAATCTGCCAGTAAGCCATTTTGTGATGGGGCTCATCATAAAATCGAGTTTGATAAATAGCTGTATTTTTTCTAACGCTGTTATGGGGAATTCTAACCTGAACCGGGATAGTTACGTAACCCATGTCCATGAGCAAACAGATAGAAAATTATTTTAAAGCCAATCAGGCACTTTGGGATGCCAAAACGCCGGTTCATATTGAGTCAGAATTTTACGATATCCCCGGATTTTTAGCAGGAAATTCTACATTAAGAGAAGTTGAACTGAATGAAGTAGGGGAGGTGAGAGGCAAAACGCTTCTTCACCTACAATGTCATTTTGGGTTGGATACCCTTTCCTGGGCAAGGGAAGGGGCAATTGTTACCGGGGTAGATTTTTCTCAAAAAGCCATTGCCAAAGCGAGAGAAATGGCTTCGGAGGTGAATATTGAGGCAGAATTTGTTGAGGCAAATATTTATGATTTACCGGAGATTCTGTTGGATAAGAAATTTGATATTGTGTTCACTTCTTATGGAACGATTGGATGGTTACCGGATTTGGATCGGTGGGCCCAGGTAATTAATCACTTTTTGTCTCCGGGAGGCACTTTTTACATTGTAGATTTTCATCCTTTCATCTGGATGTATGATTACGACCTGCAAAAGATTGAATATCCATACTTTAATGCCGGTGTAATTGCCGAAGAAAATGAAGGTACCTACGCAGACCCCAACGCTCCTATAAAACTGGCTGAGTATGGTTGGAATCACCCTTCCAGTGAGGTAATTAATTCGCTGATTAATCAGGGATTGGAAATAGAGTTTTTGAACGAATTTCCTTACACAACCTGGAATTGCTTCAAAAACCTCAAGGAAATTGGCAAACACAAATATGTATTTAAGCACCTGGGGCATAAAATTCCTTATATGTTCTCCATTCGAGCCCGAAAAGGAAATGGAATTTTGTAGATAAATACTTTGTGAAGGGCAATCCTTTGCACCTGATAGTTTTTCGTTCTGTATTTTTACTTTTCTTAAACAGTTAACTGGTTGTAAATTAAGGAGTAAGACCCCATCTTCATTTTTTTTCACGAGGGAGTTTATAATTGTACATTTGACATTTTTTTTGTTAACGTTAACGGAAAAACGGTAGAAACCCCTATATTAGGTTCAGGATTATATTCTACAAAACTACTATTACTCGCATGAAGCCGGGCAGGAACTACAGTATCAAAGATATTGCCAGGTTAGCTAATGTGTCTATTGGCACAGTTGACAGGGTCTTACACGATCGGAAGGGAGTCTCCCAGACTACTAAAGAGCGTGTCCTGGCTGTAATCAAAAAGACAGGCTATAAAAAGAACATTATGGCCAGTCGACTTAAACTGGCTTCTAATCATATCATTAAAATTGCGGTTCTCCTTCCTGAAATCAAAGATGACTGGAGTTATTGGAAATGGCCTAAATTGGGCGTTACCAGAGCTGTAAGCGAGCTGTTGGAATCAGGAGTACGGATTAAATATTTTCATTTTGATGCCGATCTTGAAGAGTCTTTTCAGGCAAATTGCCGCAAAATACTTTCAGAAAATTATAGTGCAATTGTTACGGTTCCTTTTATGAAGGATGCCAGCAATGAGCTGGTAAAGCTGGCTTCAGTACCAGACATTTTTCTGGATACTTACAGGTCGTTGAACAACAGTGCCAATTTTATTCATCAGGATTCTCATGTAGCGGGGATGGTAGCTGGAAGACTCCTATACAATCTGGTAGGAGAGGAGGGAGCATATCTGGTAGTTAATATGACCGAAAATGGCATTGTACGAATCAACTGCCAACAGAGAGAAAACGGATTCCGGGATTTTTTCTCTAAAAACTTCCCTGAAAAAGAATTCAGTATTTTTAGTATAAATCATTCTTTGGAAGACAGCCATTCCATTTCCGAAGAACTTTCTCCCATTTTCACTCAAGAAAACATCAGGGGGTTATTTGTAACCAATTCCCGGGCCTTTATGCTAAGAGAAGTAATGGCTCTGCTAACAGACTGTTTTACGGTTGGGTTTGATCTCAATTATAAAAATACAGAATTGCTTAGAGAGCAGGAAATACACTTTATTATTAATCAAAAGCCTGACTATCAGGGGTATATGGCAATAAAAGGAGTGTATAAATATTTGACAGAGGGGAATAAAGAAGGATTGAATATGAAAATACCAGTAGAGATTATTGTTAAAGAAAATATTCCGATATACGAAATAGATACAATTTAGAAATTAATTACAGACTTCATTCACTTTATCAACATTTTAAAATTCTTATGAAGCATTTATCCATTCCCAATTCGTTAATTAAGAGCTTTGTGCTCTTATTTACCTGGGGACTGCTTATGAGCCACTCATTTGCACAAACCGGGACTGTTACGGGAACCGTGACGGATCAAAATGGTTCTCCTTTAGAAGGCGCAACCGTTTTAGTTAAAAACTCTACTACTGGTGCACTCACTGATGCACAAGGAAAATTTTCACTTCCTGCAGGCAATGACGCTGTGCTTGTTATCTCTTATTTTGGTTATTCGAGAATGGAAGTAGAAGTCAAAGGACAATCCAGTTTAAAGATTGCCATGACTCAGGACTTTGCTCAGCTCGACGAAGTAGTGGTAACCGGTTATGGTACTCAGAGAAAACGAGACGTAACTGCTGCTATCTCATCTGTAAGCGCACAGGAAATTTCTGAAATTCCGGTTGCCAGTACAGTTGACGCACTGAAAGGACGTGTAGCTGGTGTCGATATCCAGAGCGTAAATGGTCGTCCTGGTCAGGCTCCTGCCATTCAAATCCGGGGCCAAAGATCGATCACTGCAGGTAACCAGCCGCTGTTTGTTGTAGATGGTGTACCATTGGTATCAGGAGGAACAGCCTTTGATATCAACCCTCAGGATATTCTATCCGTGGAAATCCTGAAAGATGCCGCTTCTACTTCTATTTATGGATCAAGAGGTGCAAACGGTGTAATTCTGATTACTACCAGACGCGGTAGCTCCGGAAAAACAACGGTTTCCTATGACGGATTTCTTGGTGTTTCCAGTGCTGTAAGACTGGTAGATATGATGAATGGGGAAGAATTTGCGGATATGAAACGCGAATCCCGTCGTAATACAAACGGAGTTGTTTCCTGGAATGGTACCATTCCAGATGATGCAAACGTATTTGAAGATCCAACAGAATTTGAGTCAATTTCTCAGGGAAGATCTACCGATTATCAGGATCTGGTATTGAATAACGGGCTGGCTCAAAACCATCAATTGAGTATCAGAGGTGGGGATGCCCGCACACAATTCATGCTTTCTACCAACTTCTATCAGGAGGATGGCATTATTGAAAATATGGATTTTACCCGTGCTTCTATTCGATTGAACCTGGATAATCAAACTTCCGACTGGTTGAAAGTAGGTACCTCTACTTTATTAACCCGTAGTATCCAGAATTTCGGATCTGGTAGTGTAATGGGCGAAGCTCTTTCCAACAACCCATTGGGCTATCCATATAATGAGGATGGAAGTGTGAAATTCCTCCCGATTAATGATGGTATCAGAACCAATCCTCTGAGTGAAGTAGAACCTGGTGCATGGGATGATGAGCGTACCCGCCATACCATTTTCACCAGTTTGTATGCACAGGCTGAACTTGCAGAGGGTTTGAACTTCAGAACAACTGCCGGTTTTGAGATTCGTCCGGAAACACGAGGTGTTTTCACTGGAAGTTTGACCAATGCTAACAGAGGAGGTCCTGCAAGAGCTGGAAAAGAGGAGCTGACTACTTTCAGTTATACAATTGAAAACCTTC
>JAGQVA010000658.1 GCA_020438265.1 Bacteroidota bacterium | reverse complement strand
CTCAAATGGAGAAGATCTGCCATTTTTTCGACGGTAAAATCTTCTTCATGGAGATGGGCAATCACAGCGCTGCGGACTTTTTGGATAAAAACGTCTTCTGCTTTTTCAAATTCCTGATTAGAGGAAGGAATGGCATCGGTAGACTGGTATCTGGCCTGTAATTTTTTTCTAAGAAGAATAAGTTGTTCGAGGCGGATCAGTAATTCCTCTCGGTCAAAAGGCTTGGGCAGGTAAGCGTCGGCACCACGCCGCAGCCCGGTCAGTTTATCTTCAATCGCTGCCCGTGCTGTTAGCAGAATGAGGGGAATATGACTGGTTTTCTCATCTGTTTTCAGTATTTCACAAACCTCAAATCCATCTTTTTTCGGCATCATGACATCCGAAACGATTGCATCAGGAATCTGTTCCAGCGCCATTTTTATGCCTTCGTCCCCGTCGGGTGCAATTGCTATTCTGTATTGATCTTCCAGACAATGTTGCAGATAGGCTACCACATCTGCATTGTCTTCAATCAGGAGAACCAAAGGTTTTTCATCAATAAGAACTGGAGAATGTGGTTTAACACAAGGAATGACAGGGATATTTTCCGCTTGAAAGGAAGGTTTTTGTATTGGGGCGGAATGACGCACAGGTAAATAAAATGTAAATCTGCTGCCTTTCCCGACTTCGCTTTCCACAGTAATCCTGCCTTCCAGGATTTCCAGCAATTCCCGCGTTAATGCCAGGCCAATGCCTGTGCCGCCTATATTGGATTCGCCTCTGGCAAAGCGGTCAAAAATCCACTCCTGATTATGTTGTGAAATTCCTGGCCCATTATCCTGAATAGCGCAGGCCCATTCTCCCGATTCCTGCCAAACGGTTACCTGGACCAGACCTTGCTCCGGGGTAAATTTCAGGGCATTTCCCAAAAGATTAAAGAGGATATCCTGTACTTTCTCAATATCTGTATCGGTAATAATGGACTGGTTTTTATCGGAGAATGAGAGTTCGATTTCTTTCATTTCAGCCAGAGAACGGAAGGATTCCACTACATAAAGCACTGTTTGTACGACATCCGTTTGTATCAATTGGACGGGCATTTTTCCTGCCTCCAATTTGCTTAAATCGAGCAATTGATTGATTAATCGCAGCAAATGCCGGGCATTGCGTTCGACCATTGACCAGTTTTTGTCTTGCTTTTCTTCTCCCGATAAACCTAAAATAACAGTCAGTGGCGTGCGAAATTCATGCGTGATATTGGTGAAAAAACGTGTTTTGAAATGATTCAGTTCTTTGAGGCGCTGTGCTTCCCGCTGTTCTTCCTGTAATTGGAGATTCATGCGGAATCGCCGTTTTTGATAAACGAAGACAATTCCACCAAGGATAATCAGACTCAAAATGGTGATTACCGCAATGATTAGTCCCCGTAACCTCAAATCCGCTTCCTGACGTGCGACAGTCACTTTACTAATTGCCAGGTCTTTTTCTTTGCGCTCTGCATCAAAACGGGCTTCCATTTCGCTGGTGACACGCTGATTCTCTTCGTTGTAAAGGCTGTCTTTGAGGTAAATGTAAGCTCGCTGGTAATCAAAGGCTTGTTTGTATTTTTCCTGGTGGCTGGTTATCGTGGAAAGATTAATCAGGCATTTGAGCTTAATGTTTCTTTCGTTGATTCTCTGCGCAATTTCCAGTGCTTTTTGGGCTAGTTTTTCCGCTTCCTCCCATTCTTCCATTTCCCGGTAGACATAAGCCAGATTATTCAGGGCTTCGGCTTCTCCCCGGGGATTATTTTGACTTTTTTGTAGTTCAAGGGCTTCCTGGTCATATCTCAAAGCCATTTGCATATCGCCTTTCTGCCAGCCTATTCCCGCCAGATTTCCTAATAAAGTAGGAATTCTTTCTATATCATCAATCTTGCGTTTGATGGTGAGCGATTGTTCATATAATAATTGAGCAGAGTCGGATTTTCCAGTGAAGAATAAAATGTTTCCCAGGCTGGTCAGACAATTGGACCAGAGCATGGAGTCTCTGCGGGCAGTAAGGTAGTTGAATGCACGATCAACGTGATTTCTGGCCTGTTCATATCTTTTCAGATTGATATTGACAATGCTTAGACTGTTGAGGCAATTGGCAATCCGGTTGGAATCATTTTGCTGCTCATAGTATAAAAGCGATTCCTGAAAAATAGCGATTGCCTGGGAGAAATTGCCTGCGCGATCTGCTTCTACGCCTTCAAGGAATCGACTCCATGCGGAGTCAGGGGGGATTTCCTGAGCGGTGCCAGAAAATGAAATGAGAACCAGGCAGGTGTAAATCAGAAAAAAGGTTTTGTGCATGCTGTGAATGTTTTCCCCAAACGTAGAGACGCGATTAATCGCGTCTCTACAAGATATGCATATTTACCCCAAATCAATACTATTTTAACATTTGGATATTTTTAATAATAATTTAATACAGAAATAGGTATTTTTATGGCGAAATATTAAACCCAATTATATGGCTCTCGTACCTCTCCTTTTATTATTTGAAAAATGATTTGCTAATAAGAACTCGAATGAAAACAAACATGATAAATAAAAACAGATTAGCCGTCAATATTTTCTTTGGCGCGAATGGATTTCTGTTTGCCAATTACATTGCCCGACTACCGGAGATTCAGGCTTCACATGCGCTGGATAATGGGGCGATTGGGCTGGTTTTACTGGCTTCTGCTTTGGGAGCATTAATAGCAATGCCGCTCAGCGGTTGGTTGATCACGAATAATGGCAGCAAGCGCATTACTGTAATTGCAGGTCTGCTATTGTGTTTGAGTATTCCTCTGATTGGATTTGTGCCTAATGGGGCTATCCTTGGGATGTTGTTTTTTCTGATTGGATTCGCTACCGGGACATTGGATATTGCCATGAATGCGCAAGCAGTTATGGTAGAAAAGGCCATTAAAAAGCCTATTATGACTTCTTTCCACGCTCTTTTTAGTGCTGGGATGATGGCTGGTGCTGGGAGTAGCGCGTTATTTACCCGATTTGAAATAAGCCTCACTTACCATTTGATTACTGTTTCTGTATTTAGTTTAGCATGGGTTATTTGGGGAATTTTGCATTTAATCAATGATGAAGGACAGAAACTTGCCCGAAAAGGAAAGGCTTTCAGACTACCAGAGGCATCTCTGCTGGTTATTGGCCTTATCGCTTTTTGTTGTATGCTTGGTGAGGGTGCCATGGCCAACTGGAGCACCAATTATATGCTGAATATTGCAGATGCGGGCCCTTCATTTGCTCCTATGGGATTACTTGCATTTTCATCTGCGATGATGATTGCAAGGTTTGGTGGGGATTTTGTCCGTAACCGCCTGGGAGATCAGAAACTCCTTTCTTTAAATAGTATCATTGCAGCGATTGGGCTGGGGCTGGTTTTATTAATTCCGATTCCCTGGGTGGTTTTTCTGGGATTACTTTTAGTAGGTTTGGGGCTTTCTGCCATTGTTCCGATTGCTTATTCGACTGCCGGAAACGCACCCGGATTATCTCCCGGTGAAGGAATCAGCATGGTTGCTACGATTGGGTATGCAGGATTTTTGCTGGGGCCTCCGATTATTGGTTTTCTGGCTGATTGGCAAAGTTTGAGGTTCGCGCTTTTATTTACATTGTTATTATTTGTGTTAATGACGATGCTGAGCTTTAGGCTGAAATATAGAAATGCTTAAGATTTTATTTGATATAAAAGGGAGACGTAGGTAAGTTTAATAGGAATGATTAATCGTTCCATTCATCGAAACATCAAAACATCAAAAACATGAAAAAATTAAACTTATTTTTCGTCTCCCA
>JAGQVA010000657.1 GCA_020438265.1 Bacteroidota bacterium | reverse complement strand
ACCCCGATCTGTTTGACTATATCGGTGTGATGAGTATGGGTTTTGCGGATCTGAGTCGTTTTGGGATAAAGGTAGATCATTCCCAAAGAGCCAATCAAATCCTTGCCTTAAAAGAAGCTAACCCCAAGCTGTACTGGATTGCCATTGGTAAGGATGATTTTCTTTATGAAAGTGTAACGACCATGCGCAATGAGCTTGACAGCAAGAATTTCGTCTATACCTATCGGGAAAGTACGGGTGGTCATACATGGTCAAACTGGCGGATTTATTTGTCGGAATTTGCGCCGATGTTGTTTAAATAATCAACCTCACCCCGCCAAATTCCTCTATTCGATAAGAAAATTTATCACTGGGAGATCCCATAAACATAAAGTTGATAGGGATCTTCCATTTCTCGGATAATTCCTCAATCAGCTCGGGACAAAAAGTACCTGGTACTTTGACCAGTTCGACATCAATTTCAGGATATTCCCGGTCCAGAAACTCAATTTCCTCATCTAATTTGGCGGGAATATCCTCTGGTTTTTTAAAAGCGATCACAATTTTGAGCTTTTTGGTATGCTCATTTTGCGATATGTAAAGCAATACTTTATTAAGCGTAGCGATATTATCTCCTTTGGTAAAAAAGACAAATTCCTGAGCGTTGATTTTATCTATGGTATGTAAGATATTTCTATCCAGGCGAATCACCAATCTTCTGATCGGATCAAAAATCGCATCAATAATTTTTAGCAAAACTTTGAGCAGCATTGTCCGGTTTAGCATAATAATTATGAATAGCATCGCCGGAATGAAATAGTACAAAAAGACCATTATATTGCTGGGAAGGCCTTCTTTTGGAGGCATAATCACATTTCCAATCAGTGCAAAAGAAGCTGCGATAATAGCTATCAGAACTGCAAACCATGTTGCCTTTTCAGGGCGGGGTAATTGATTCCGTCTAATTTTCAGCAAAATATTTCCAATGGCAAAAAGCGCCATCACCGATAAAAAGGAAATTGTATAAACTCCCGCCAATAAACTGACATTCCCTCTTGTAATCAGTAAAACTGAGACGGAAAGGAGAAAAAACATCAGGATAATTCTTTGGGAGCTCCCTCTTTTATTCTTTTTCAAAAAGAATGGAGGCATAATTCGGTCCAGTGTCATTCGTTCCAACAAACCAGAGACACCTACAAAACTGGTCAGAACTGCTCCACTCAAAACCAGAAAAGCATCCAGAGCAATTAAACGCGCAATCCATTCACCACCTACCTTTTGCCCCATTTCAATGAGCAGGGTATTCTGGTAGGGTTCGCTTTGTAGAATAGGAATAGTAAAAAGCGCTAAAGCAAAAATCGCCATCAAAGGATTAATGATACTCACAATGATCCACATGTTGCGCAAAGTTTTAGGGAAAACCCCTTTTTGCTGTTCTTCTACAAAATTTGCGGAACTCTCAAACCCAGAGACTCCCAGCATGGAGGCCGCAAACCCAAAAAAGATTGCATTTGTAATAGAACCATCACCATGAATGGGGAAACGCCAGTTTTCCATCAAAGTGCCAATCCCCGAATGAAACAGATAATAAATAATAAACCCACTCAAAATGACCAGAGAACCCAAATGAAAGATAAATATCCCGATAGCTACTTTCGCAGATTCAGAAATACCAATGATCACCAGAAAAGCAAAAATCCCCAACAGGATAATGGTAGAAATAATAATCGGAATAGCAGGAATCACATGGTGGATGTAGTGTATCGCTTCATTTCCGGAAATAACAGCTGTGGCCATATAAGACAAGATCGTCAACGTTGCTGCAAAAGAAGCTGTGGCTTTACTGGTTGTATTCAGCAAAGCATTATAAGCACCTCCATTCAGAGGGAGAGCGCCTACTACTTCTCCATATATTTTCCGGTACAATAATAGAATGAAGGATACCATCAACAAGGTTATCCATGCATATTGGCCCGCAAAAGCGATGGCCAGGGCAGATACATATAATACAGATGAGCTGATGTCATTCCCACAGATTGCCGTTGCGGAAAGCTCATTGAGTTTTTTATGTTTTTGATCCATTTTTATTGATCTTTTCGATCTGGATATGAGACATGCAGACCTATCAGGAGGTGGGATGTTGTATCACAGGTCTTTCAAATGAAACATTCGATATTATCAACTCAGAAGTAGATAATAAGGTTTATTGATGGGGTCCAATTTGGGGATTTGAAATTAATAAGTCAAAATTTAATAGTACAAAAAATAAGAAAGTGAGTATTCGGTTAGGGGTTTTATATCTAAAAGTAATGTAAGATCTTTCCCTAACATACACTTTTAGCTACATTGAAAATCTCCCGCAGATTACACAGATTTCACGGATCTATGCGCTTAACATTTGAATTAATCTGTGTAATCTGTGGGAGATTTTCAAAAAGTACGGTAGTGAGTAAAACATTTATCTAACAGATATAATCCAAACATCCTTCGCCAAATCAACTGTCCCCTTCATTTCCTCTCCAACAACCCTGTCAATAATCTGCACGCCCTTTTCTGCCATATTCTCAAAGGAATCTATCCCTCCATTAGGGAAATTTTGCCGGGTGCGGTGAATATTAAACTGATTAGAAAAAGTTCGTCCAAAGGCCTTTTCAACTCCTTCTTTCCCCAGCATAAACCCCAGCATTCCGCCCCAGGTTGCAGTAGGATTGTCGGAGTCCCAGCCCGCCAAAGCGCCAATTTTAATAGTTTCTACAATATCCCCTTTTCCATAAAACAGGCTCACCAGACTCGCTGCATAATTAATTCCAGCCGCAAAACAACCATTGCAATACAGATTTTGGGAAGTAATATCATAGCCATCTTTCTGCTCTACCTGATAACGCTGATAAACAGAATCTCGCGTCTGCTCCCAGGTGATTCCGGACTCATATTTTTCTTTTACAAAATCATACATCAAAGCCGGATAAGCTGTGTCTGGCAATACCTTCCGCGCTTCATTTGCCATCCAGAGGACCTTTTCCTCCATAGACAATTCAGAATCCACTTTTGACGCCAAGGCATACATCGTCACATAAAACTCCGAGATTTGCGCTGCTTCCATTCTGGCAGAAGTGCGAATTGGCAGATAAGCCATCTTCAAAGCAATATCAGGTCTGGCAGGAGCGAATAAGCCAAAAATTTCCGTCGTCAACTGTGCATCAATCATTGCGTAATGCTCATTGCGAGATGGATCACTGGTCTCCGGTGGCACCACTCCCTCAATCATCAGATCAAGTGCCTTTTGATTGGAAACCCACAAATAATTTTCTTCCTCGTGTTTGATGTGTTTCAACCATCCATTGCGGATTTGTTCTCCCGTTAGCATACTGGTTTGATGCTCGTGAAGGAGATGCTGGTACATATACTCAATGTCAGTATCATCATCAGCGCCCCAGATTTCCCCATCTCCTCTGAAGACAAAATCTATCGTTGGAGACAAATCACTGGGAATTCCCTCGCCCCAGATACTGGGCTGATCAGGTTTACCCCAATCATCGCGCGTGTAGAAATCTCCTGTTTGGACTTCTCCGATATTGCCGATTTTGTCCATTTCGGTGACGAGCCCGGTCCAGTTAGCGATACATTGGCCGAGCCAGAAGCCGTAGAGTTGGTTTTGGTATTGGGGGCGGGAGAGGGTGATTGTGCTTTTTGCCGGGTTCGTCTGTGAGGATTCTTGAGAATTGCAGGCAAAAAGGGCAATTGAAATTAAGATGGAAGGGAGAAAGGATTTCATTTTGATTAATCTAATTCTGACGAATTTTATGGAAATTCAGTCAATAGCCTAACTAAAT
>JAGQVA010000656.1 GCA_020438265.1 Bacteroidota bacterium | reverse complement strand
TCCTTCACGTGTACGTTCTCCCACACCGGCAAATACAGAAAGACCATCGTGAGCCAGGGCGATGTTGTTGATCAACTCCTGAATCAATACAGTCTTACCCACTCCTGCACCACCGAACAGACCAATTTTACCACCTTTCAAATAAGGAGCAAGCAAGTCAATTACTTTAATTCCGGTGTAAAGAACTTCTGGTTCTACAGACAGATCTTCGAATTTAGGAGCAGAGCCGTGGATAGAGTAAGAGTTTTTGGTAGTAACTGCCTTCAAACCGTCGATAGGCTGACCAGTTACGTTGAAAAGACGACCGCGAATTCCTTCTCCAACGGGAACAGAAATGGTCTGACCTTTGTCAACAACCTTCATACCTCTTTCGATCCCGTCAGTAGAGTCCATCGCAATGGCACGGACGCGGTTTTCACCGAGGTGCTGTTGTACTTCCAAAACAAGGGTACCCTGTCCTTCTCTTTCGATCTCCAGGGCGTTTAATATCCGGGGAAGAGTAGATCCTTCTCCACTAAAATCTACGTCAATAACAGGACCAATTACCTGAGAAACTTTTCCTGTATTAAGGGTGGATTGTGTCATTATATAAGCTTAAATCTCGTTTACAAAATTTTGAGTTTCTTTGAAAAACGCCGCAAGTTACACCCGGCACCATTAATAGTCAAGGCCTTATGAATCTAAAAATCACGGAAATTTCCGGATATCCACACTCTTTTAGCTGTTATCCACAAAACTTCTGTGGATAACTTTTTATTTTTGTCTTTTTTACCAGTTAATTTCACTTTCCGGTTTTCAAAATCAGTTGCTTTTCTCTCATTCAATCAGGATTTTTTTATAGCCTTATTATGACCATATTTTCATCTCTGACCTATTTGCAAAAACAGCGGTTTGCTCCCCGACAAATATCAAATCCTCCTTCTAAAAACCTCGAAATGGTTGTGGTCATTCCCTGTTTTGATGAGCCTCAGCTTTTGCGTACGCTGAATTCGCTGGAGGCTTGTGAAAAGCCCTCCAAAGGCGTGGAAATCGTGATTGTGGTCAATTCCGGAGAAAACACTCTCATCGAAAAAAGGCAAAATAATGAGAAAACCATCCAGGAATTTGAAGTCTGGAAGAGTCATAAAACCCGCCAATTTCACTATTATTTATTACACTTTCCCGATCTCCCGCCCAAACATGCAGGCGTAGGACTGGCCCGGAAAATCGGTATGGATGAGGCCGTTGACAGACTGGATCAGGCAGAAAATCCAGAAGGAGTAATCATTTGCCTGGACGCTGATTCCATGGTGGAAAAAAATCATCTCGTGGAAATTGAGAACTTATTTAGAATGAATCTAAATGTGGAAGCATGCTCCATTTTTTTTGAACATCCTGTGTCTGGAGAGGAATTTTCACCTGAAGTCTATCAAGGAATCATCAGATATGAATTATTTCTGCGCTATTACATAGAAGGATTGAGATTTGCAGGGTATCCGCACGCTTTTCACTGTGTGGGTTCTTCGATGGCTGTGCGTTCCATCGCCTATCAAAAACGAGGAGGAATGAACCGCCGAAAAGCCGGAGAGGATTTCTATTTTCTGCAGAAATTTATTGCTGAAGGCACACTCGCTGAACTTTCGACTACGAAGGTGATTCCTTCACCGCGAGCCTCTGAAAAAGTTCCTTTTGGAACGGGGAGAGCCATCAAAAACTGGCTGGAAAATGGGGAGGAGGAATATATGGCTTATCATCCACAGATTTTTAAGGATTTAAAGGAGTTGATTGATCAGGTGGAGTTGCTGTATGATCCGGAGTATCAGGCTGTGTTTCCGCCTTCGGTGAAAGGTTTTTTTGAGCAGGAGCCGTTTTTAGAGAAACTGGTAGAGATTAGGGCTAATGTTACATCTGAGAAAGCCTTTGTCAAAAGATTTTATGGCTGGTTTGATGGGTTAAAGGTGCTGAAGTTTGTGCATTTTGCAAGGGACGAGTTTTGGGGGGAATTGGAGGTTGAGGCGGGGGCTGGGATTTTGGCAGATTGGCTTGGGCTAGGAGGGAATGAAAAGGGGCATTTGGGGTTGTTGGGATTGTATCGGGAGCTGGAGACTTGATTTTAGACATTTTTCAACTATCAGGACCAGTTCCTCATAGTTCTTATTGTCAAATTTATAGATTTCTCAATAATCCTTAATTTATCGGTACGAAATTTTGCCATAGGTTAACAGGCTTAGTTAGTTACTATCTATCTCGTTAGTCTTCTGTAAGATTTTATCATAAAGAGATTCAGAAATCCTGAAATTGGCTTTTATCCTGAGTTCATCAAGAATTGGTTTAATTTTTTGTATCAGTTGCTTCTCTTTGGCTTCAAGAAGAATCCCGATCAAACCAATTACTTCAATACCCAATTCATGAGCAATTTTTCGTCCCTTTTTTTCGTCAATAATTAAGTTATGGGCATTTAGTTCAATTGCCAGGGCAATGGCTGAAGATTCTCCTTTGTCAAGTTCTAATTCCAGTTGTGAAACTAATTCCTGATTAAGAGGATCCTGAATTTTTATCCAATCAGACTGAACAATTGGGGTAGTATCGAACCCAAATTTATTTAATGCCAATAATTCTTTTTGAACAGATAGTGGAATGATGATTTGTCCGAATATTTGAGGCAGCAACTGCAATTTATCAATGATAAGCAAACTGCTTATTGCTGAAGTATCACTTACAATTATCAAGGTTTTCTGTATTTTTCCATTACTTTTTCAAAATCCTTATCAAATTCTTCTTCATCGTAAGAAACGGGAATACCTCTTTCGTTCATAGCCTTTTGAAATTCAAACTGAGAAATTTCAACAAACTCACTTGCTTTACCCATCGATAGAATTCCTCTGACAAACAGAAATAACCCCAATTCAAGCTTGAATTCCGATTCAGTCATATTCGCTTGACGCAGGATATTATCAGTTATTATGACACTCATTGCTTTGTAACTTATCTTTCTTATACTAAGGTACGAAATCTTCCTTAATATTGATTCTTGCAATGCTTGGTAGATTATGCCGTGGTTAGCTGCCGTTATGAAACGTTGGCGAAGTAAGATTCCCAGAACCATTTAGATCTATTGAAATTACCTCAAATAAGACAATTTCCAACGAAATCAAACCCGCAAAAAAACATTCTTCTTATAAAGAAAATACAAGCCCCCCCACTGAACAGCTAAAAAGCAAAAAACCAATACAACGGCATTATATGGTTCTCCGACAATTTGTCCCAGCCATTCGAATAAAGCTTTTGTCGTATAAGACCAGTCAATAAAGACCCCTGACATATATATGAGGATAGAGTTCATACCAATTACCTTGAAGAAAAAGGCCCATTTGTCATACCCCAAAATGTCAATGATATAATAAAAAGCGGCCATCAATATCATACTAAGTCCACCGCATTGTAAAGTGAAGGAACTTGTCCACAGATTTTTATTAATCGGAAATACAAGGTTCCAGACTTGTGCAATTACGATGAGAATAATGCCAATTACAACTAATTTTAAAGCGGTTTCTTTATTCTTTTCAACAGGTGTGTTCTTAATTAAATTCCCCACAAATATACCAAGAAGACCCGTTGAGATGGCGGGAATCGTGGACACCAACCCTTCAGGGTCATGTATGCCCAGATATAATTTACCCGGTATGATTAATGTATCAAGATAGGAAGCAAAATTGCCTTCCATTGTCAAATCACACATAGGATAACCAGGGTGGGAGGTCAGTAAAAGTAAAATCCAATAGCCTATAAGAAGGGACAACAACCAGATTATCGGCCCGAGCTGTTTGGTATAAAGATA
>JAGQVA010000655.1 GCA_020438265.1 Bacteroidota bacterium | reverse complement strand
CCAATAATCTGACCATTGCTTGCTTTAAGGTTGAAGTGGTGTTTGCCATTGGCAGCTTCTTTTCTCTCGAAACGGCCATCGTCAGCAGAATTTTTACGTACAGATTCAACTCCGTTTTCGCAGCTGCTTTTGGATGAGTAACCCTGGCTGCTAAGAATAATTTGTCCATTTTTAGCTTTTAAGCGGAAGTAGTAATCTTTCGACTTTTCACTTTGATAGATTTCAAACATAGTTATGGGATATAGTTTGTGTTAATAATTAATTTTAATACTAAATTTTTTATCCTTGAAAATTTAGCAGAATATGCTTAAAAGTAAAAATGATTTGGTGATTCTTTAAATGCATATACAAAAAATGTGAGTTAGATTTATGGATTAGTGAGTTTTTTGTGAGTTTTTGACCCAGGCTATTTGTTTTCATAATTGATAAGGAGAATGATTCAATTTCTCAAAAATCCTTCCTCAATGCCAAAAACCGAATTCGCCCGATAGGAAACACTACCCAAAGCATTAACACAGCTATGGCAATTATTATCCCCGTAGTACTTCCCAAAAACTTCTGAAAAACAGCACCTGTATACCCCATCAGTGCCGAAATATCCAGTTTCAACAGAATCAATATCCGGGAAAGATCAATAGGATTAAAAATACTTGCACCTAATGCAAAATGATCAAGCGGGTAATCTCGAAATACCACCAGACCCAGTAGCACAATTCCATCATAAATAACAGCAAAAAACAACCAGATAAGAATCCCCAATCCAAAACCTTTTATGCGGTTTTCATATCGCAGAGCTCCCGCAAATCCAAGACCGACAAATATAAAAGTCAACATCAGATTCACACCAATAAGGGTGAAGAAATGGTATAGTACGCTGGTACCTAAAACGCCAAAAATGAGAAATGGTAAACCGAGACCAACTATTAGACTCACACTAAGTGAAATAGCAATTCCCCAATATTGGCCTATAAATATATGGGTTCGTTTTAAAGGTTGAGCCAGTAACAATTCAACAAAATCACGAGAGTGATAGTAATACATACTACTAAACAGAAGGGCAATCAGAGGCACCAACATCAAAGTAATATTCATTAAGCTTGTAATTACTTTGAGTAAATCTCCACTCAGCCATATTAAGGCAAAAGTCAGTATCAGATAAAATCCTCCATAAATGATTGTCCATCGACTACGGATCAGGTCAAAAAAACTATATCGCAATATATTTTTCATTGGATTATCTGTGTTAGGAAGTCATTACTGGAGTTAGTCTGGATTGACCATTAACCTGAGGGGATACATCTACAGAAACGATCTTCTGCTTCTCAAGCATCTGGGCAATGGCAGTCTCCAACTTTTCAGTCTCATACTGCCTGATAAGATGTGAAGGACTGCCCCGAAAGTGAATTTTTCCATCCATCAGAAAAACAATCTCATCTGCCATTTCCTCTACAAAAGGTATGAGGTGTGTCGTAATCAGGATTATTTTCCCCTTTTCTCGCTCCTTATTCAACAAATCTTTCAATTTTAGCACTGCTACCGGATCAAGTCCAGCTGTGGGTTCGTCAAGGATCAGAATAGGATTATCATACATAAAAGCCTGCACAAGATTGACTTTCTGACGGGTACCTCCGGATAGATGCCCCAGTTTTTTATCCATAAATGATTCTAACCCAAATATCCGAATCAAAGTGTCTTCCTGGCTGGGACGATTTCTTAGTGAACGCAGCATGCGAATGAGTTCGCCTACACTCAAATTTTCAGGAAAGCGGGCAATTTGAGGCAGATAAGAGATTTGATCGCGGTAAGCCCATTGCCGGGAAATATTCTGTTCGTTAATCAAAATATCTCCCTGATCAGGCAATACCATTCCCAGTAAACATTTGATCATGGTCGTTTTTCCAGAACCATTGGGGCCAAGGATAGCTGAAATTCCCGCTTCCTCAAAGCTGAGGTTTAGGTCCTTGAGTACAGAAAGATGTCTGAAACTTTTAGAAATCTTGCGAAGCTGAATCATCTGCGTAGGTTTTGAAGTTTTGCGAAAAAGGTTTTATATGTGGTTGTTGATCTTCCAGACCGGGAGGACTAAAAACCGGACTCACTTTCTCCGAAAAATTAAGCAAATCGACGAAAGTACTCCGCAATAACATAATCGCTTCCGGGCTTTGATTGACCACATAACTAAAAAGTTTGACCGGATTATGAGGGACATCGCCAATTCCATCCCGATCCAGATCATAGGAAGCATAATCACTCCAGTAATTGCCATCAAAATAATTATCACCCACCTGGCTATTCATAGAAAGATCAAAAGTATTATCAATAAAATTATTGCCTTTAATTTCATTCTTGCTACATCCTCCGGCAACTCGCATAGCCCATCCATTGTAAAGAAATGTATTCGCTTTATACAGAATCCGTGAGCAACCCTCTACATGGATACCCAGGGTATTATGCTCGAAATGATTATCTATAATATCAGCATCATAAATTTCTTTCAGGAGAAGCCCATAAGCTGCCCTCCCCCAGTTTTCGATAAATTGATTTTCGGTCAGTCTGATTTTCTTTGAAAACATTACCGCCACGCCAGCTCCATTCTCCCGAAAAATATTCTGGTGATATTCGTCATCATTGGAAAACATAAAGTGAAGCCCATAACGAAGGTTATGATGGCTCTTATTCCGTCTGACCTGACTATTGTCAACAAACTCAAAATAAATCCCATCCCGATGACCAGATATCTCATTATCCGTTATTTCAACGTGTTTGGAATACCAGAGATGAATGGCATTTCCAGAAGACATTTCTTCTATCGCCTGGCCTTCAATAAAATTATGAGAGATCAATCCGTATTGAGCATGTTCGAGATAAATGCCAAAAAATGTATTTATCAAACGATTATTCTGAATAATAAAATGTTTGGCTTTCTGTACCCTGATTCCTGCCCGATCTTCCAGATAACTATGCCCCACATTTTGGATCTGAAACCCTACCAGGGATACATGATCGGCTGTAATCGTAATGACTTCACTTTCCCCTTTTCCATCAATACGGGGATAGTTGTTGCCTCGTAAAACCAACGACTTACCAATAATAATGCGGCCTTCCTGATATAAGCCAGAATCTACCGTCAAAGTATCACCAGGACTGGCTGCTTCAATAGCTTCAGAAAGCTGGCTACAACTACATTCTGCACAAACCTGCCAGTTCGCAGCTTGGCTCTGACTGAAATTGATAATCAATATAATAGTGAAGAGATATGCTTTCATTTTGATACAATTGCCTGTTTCAATTCAGTCCATTTGTATATTTTTCCGTCTTCTGCTTCTGGTAATCCATATAGTTGGTCCGTATCCGCAAAAGCTGAAAGAAAAGCTCCCATTGGGCTGGGAATATCATTGGAAATCATGAAAGTTGCTTCCTCCACTTGTATCAGTGTGCCAGGAGATAAGTAATCTGAAACCAACTGAAAACGATAGGTTTGTGGCGTTTCCTTTTGATAACGAATCATACACTCAATTGCATCAAACACATAATTTCTTCCTTTTTCAGTTACCAACTGAGCAGCATGTCGTTGATCGATAATAGTCATTTTACAAAACGCACAGGCGTCATGTCCATACTCTATCTTTCGTGGACTGACCTGACATCCAATCAGGAGGATCAAAGCACATATCAATAATTTATATCTAAGCATGACTTTCAGATTTTCGTTTTAACCACCAGGCTACAAAAGCTAATACGCCAGAAATGCCAGCCAGTATCCCTCCCGTATGGGGAAATGAATCCGCGACAAAATTGAGGATTATTTTACGCCCAATC
>JAGQVA010000654.1 GCA_020438265.1 Bacteroidota bacterium | reverse complement strand
CCGCATTTCTACGCTCAGATCACTGCTTTTGTATTGTTCAATGGCACGTTGGATTTTTCCATGTTTGTCATTCATGGCTTTTTCGCGCAACGCGACCGAAGCTTGCAAATCATCAATGATTTTTTCCTTCCTCTCCAGTTCGAGGAGTTTTGCCTGCAGGGCAGCATCCATTTTTTCTCTTTGAGAAAGCGCCTGATCTGTAACCTCGTCTAATTGATTTTTCAGATTCACATTATCAGCAAGTGCTTTTTCTTTTTCCGCTTTAAGCGATGCGATTTGTTTGTCTAAATCTGTGATTTGTTTACTCAGTTTGGCTACTTCAGCTTTTTGACTGTTTAACTCCTGAGTTGTTTTCTCCAGGGTTTCCTTATTTGTTTTGAGTTCTTTGTCCAGATTCTGGGATTTCGTCTCATACAATTTCCTGCTCGCTACTTCCTGTTCGTATTTTTTCTTTCCGACCACACACGAAGAAGTGAGGATGGCCAGAGTGGTTATTAGAAGAATGAATTGAATGCGCATAGTTTAGTATTTAAAGGTTTCTTTTAGTTAAAGATTAAATTGGCTATTTGACGTGGGATGTAGTTCATAAAAAACATGTAAAAAAGCAATATTTGAAAAGAGTTTTTGTAGAAGGATTAATAGTAAATCAACGAATTCAGGGTATTCGGTGCGGAGAAATTTTCTGTCTAAGGATAGTCCCAATTAATTGGCTATTTCCTCTCTTGCCAGATACCAGGATCACGTCTGTTATGGAAAAAACTGGTAATCAGAATGCTCTCTCCATCGAAATCAAAATAAATGGAATAGGTTTTATGAAATGGTTTTGGAAGAATGGCTCTCCTTCTTTGAGAATTCGAAGAAGCGATAGGGAATCGCCTGGGTTTTTCTGTAATTTGGTCAAGGATATTGGCAGCAGCTTCTGCTAATAAGGTTCCATATCCTTCTCTCTGACTGTCCAAATCATCAATAGCTTTGAAAAGTTCTTCTTCTGCTTTAGGATGGAAATTGTAAGGAAAACTCATATTGGACAATTAACCAATCCGTTTTTTCAGTTTGGCCATCACATCTTCTCCAGGAACAGCTTTTACTTTTCCTGAGCGAACCTCTTCAACACGGTGATCTAATTCCTTGAAGAATTCTTCGGTTTCCCATGTAAATTGAGATACGCCTGTTTCCATGCTGATTTTATCCTGAGCTTTGCTGAGAAGTGCCTGAACCAAAGCGAAAAATTCGTTTTGAGGGAGTGCCAAGGCACTTTCAAGGATATGTTTATATTCTTTACTCATAACCACTATTATACGATTCTTTTGGGAAAATGACCAGGATTATGAAAATTGAATTCGAGATTTTCCCCTCAATAATTAGAATCCACATAAATCCTCCATTCTCCATCTGCCTCCTTCTTCCAAACCAATATATAAGGCAAATTATACGATCCACTGCACATCCCGATTTCATAAATGATATCTTCAGCGACTACTTCAATATGTTGCGGAGTCAGGTTTAGGGTATAGGATGGATTCTCCATATAGCTGTATTCCTGTGCAAGTTGGTCATGCCCTCTTAAAATCCTTCCCCGGTTATAATAAATGGCATCTTCGGTGTAGAGTTCTGATACTAATGTTTTGGCATTTTTCTTTTGGCATAATTTTATCCACTGTTTGCGCGCTTTTTTAAGTTTTGCAGGGACCTTGGTTGCCATGGTTTTTTCATAGGCTATATCGGCGATTTTTTGTTTGGAATCCTTTTCTTTTGTCCAGATAATTATGTGCGCAAATTGGCTTCCTTTTTCAGTCTGGGATAACCCGATTTCGTATTCCAGGGTTTGAAGTACGGGTACTTTATAGAGCGATTGGAAATCCACCAGCGAACCGTGTTTTTTGTAAAAGTCAGTTAAATAGGATTTTATGGCTTCACGTCCTTCAATCAGCCCGTTTTTTGTAATACCAATGGCATTCGGGTGATATTGGGTGTCGATATTGCTTAAGGAATGATTGCTGTTATGAGACTTATCTTTTTCTCCCTGGGCATTAGTATGGAACGAAAGACCAAATGTAATCAGGTTTAATAATAAAAGAGAGCGAAATGTATGTATGTGAATGGGCATTTTGATGGATAAGTGGGTTGGGAAGTTTAAATGATTCTGTAGCTTTTTTTGATCAATGAGCTTTTGAGCTTTTATTCAAAATTAACAGATTTAAGGTTAACTCATGTTAATCATTGTTAACTTAAGGTTAATCCAGGAACTAAATATTCATTGAATTGGGATGAATTCATAACAGTACAATGAAAAACTCTGCGTTGAATGATAGAATGCGCCCCATCTTTTGAAGTGAGATAGCCCCGGTCTTCAAGGTTTTTAAACTCAAATGGATTCGATAAAAGAAGCTTCGGTTCCGTTTCTCACCTGTTCTAGTGTAACCCCTGGCATCAACTCTGTCAGGATCAACTGATCATCATTCACCTCAAAAACAGCCAAATCGGTAATGATCATATCAACAGCCTTGCGGGCAGTTATCGGCAGGTTACATATTTCAACAATCTTTGAAGAACCATTATTATTCAGGTGTTGCATCGTAATGATAAGCCTTTTTGCCCCGGAGGCTAAATCCATCGCACCCCCGACACCCAGTAAAGGCTTCCCGGGAACCGCCCAGTTGGCCAGATTTCCAACCCTGTCTACTTGCAAACCGCCCATGACCGCAACATCCACATGCTGTCCACGAATCATTCCGAAAGAAGTGCTCGAATCAAAATAGCTGGCTCCAGGCAGGGCTGTGACGGGAATTTTTCCGGCATTGACCGGATTAACCAAGGCTCCGGAACCATCCTCAGGCTCAGGTCCGACCCCGAGCATCCCGTTCTCTGTGTGAAGGATGATCCCATCTTCAGGACCAATCAGGTCTGCTACTAAAGTGGGTATCCCAATACCGAGATTGACTATATGGCCAGGTTTGAGTTCTTTGAGTACTCTTTTTGCAATGGCCATTCTTGCTTCATCTACTTTTTTGAGACTACCTTTGACCGAAGCGGATGAACCCAGGTCTTTTTCTTCCAGTTTGGCTTTGACCAAAAAATCCACAAAACATCCCTGTGTATGGATTAAATTGGGGTCCAGTGTACCAACTGGAACAATTTCTTCCACTTCCGCAATAACTAAATCTGCTGCTGTTGCCATCAAAGGGTTGAAGTTTTGTTCGGTCATTCGGTATACCAGATTTCCTGCCGTATCTGCTTTCCACGCACGAATGAATGCGACCTCACCTTTGATGGCAGGAACGAATACCTGTTCTTTCCCGTCCAGTATTTTGGTTTCCATTCCTTCTGCCAATAAGGTTCCGGCGCCAGTTGGGGTGTAAAATCCCCCGATTCCCATACCTCCGGCTCTGATCGCTTCTCCCAAAGTTCCCTGGGGTATCAACTCATATTCTACCTTTTTTTCTTGTGCTGCTTTTACGGCAACAGGATTACTTGTAAAAAATGAACCAATCATTTTTTTTAATTGTCCATTTTCCAGCAATCTGCCGCCGCCAAGTCCGGGTTCTCCCACATTATTGCCTATATAAGTCAATTCCTTCACTGATGTTTCGGCAAGGGCATGTAGTAAATGAACCGGATTTCCAGTCATTCCAAATCCTCCGCAAAGCAACCGATCGCCATCTTTTACCTTACTGGCCGCTTCCGCCAAGGTGATAATTGGTACCTTTTTCATGTTTTTGTGATTTATCGATAAGTCTGCTCCTGGAGCCGTTTTTTTAAATAGTTATTTGATTTGCTAACAAGTTATTTAATAACCTTAAAACGGAAAAATCCCAAAAGGACTT
>JAGQVA010000653.1 GCA_020438265.1 Bacteroidota bacterium | reverse complement strand
TCGGTGGATCGATAGGAGCTGTTGCAGTCAGTGAGTATGATAATAATGTCATTTATGTAGGAGGAGGAGAAGTAACGGTAAGAGGAAATGTCTCTTCTGGTTATGGGATGTGGAAGTCGCTCGATGCTGGCAAAACCTGGGAAGCGATTGGTCTGGAAAAATCCCGCCATATTCCACGAATTCGTATTCATCCTAAAAATCCGGATTTGGTTTATGCGGGAGTTATGGGTGATTTGTATAAATCAACGGAAGAAAGAGGTGTCTATCGTTCCAAAGACGGAGGAAAAACCTGGGAACGAATTCTTTTCGCCAATGCTGATGCAGGCGTAGTTGATCTGGTCATGGACCCGGGAAATCCACGTATTCTTTTTGCCTCTACCTGGAGAATTCGCCGCACTCCTTATGATCTTTCCAGTGGAGGAGAAGGTTCTGCCCTTTGGAAAAGTACCGATGGAGGTGATACCTGGAAAAACATTTCTGAAAACCCCGGTATGCCTAAAGGTACACTTGGAATCATAGGAGTAAGCGTATCAGGATCAAATTCCAACCGCGTTTATGCAATCATTGAAAATGACCAGGGCGGTGTGTTTGCTTCTAATAATGGAGGCGATTCCTGGCAAAAGGTAAATTCAGATCGTTCGCTGCGTCAGAGAGCCTGGTATTACAGTCGGATTTATGCTGATCCGCAGGATGAAAACACGGTTTACGTGATGAATGTAAGCTACCATAAATCTACTGATGGTGGCCGTAGCTTTACCTCTCATAATGCCCCTCACGGAGATCATCATGATCTATGGATTGCTCCTGAAGATCCTCAAAGAATGATAATCGCAGATGATGGTGGTGCTCAGATCAGTTTTGATGGCGGGGAAAACTGGTCTACTTATTACAATCAACCTACCGCTCAGTTTTACCGGGTTGTTACTGATAATCATTTTCCCTATCGCATCTATGGCGCTCAGCAGGATAATTCAACCGTAAGAATTGCCCATCGTTCTAACCAGGGATCTATTGGAGAAAGAGACTGGGAATCTACAGCCGGAGGAGAAAGTGCTCATCTTGCTGTTGATCCCGATGATAATGATATCGTCTACGGAGGAAGTTATGGTGGATTCCTGACCAGGGTGAATCACCGTACCAGTGAGGAAAGGGCCATTAACGTGTGGCCAGATAATCCAATGGGGCATGGAGCCGAAGGAATGAAATATCGATTCCAGTGGAATTTCCCTATCTTTTTCTCTCCTCACAATTCTGATAAGCTCTATGCAGCCTCTAATCACCTTCACGTTTCAACCAATGAAGGGCAGTCCTGGGAAATCATTAGTCCGGATCTGACACGCAATATGCCTGAAAAACTGGTTTCTTCCGGAGGGCCAATTACCAAAGACAACACCAGCGTAGAGTATTATTGTACTATTTTCGCAGTAATTGAATCTCCTTATGAAGAAGGGTTAATCTGGGCTGGATCTGACGATGGTTTGATTCACGTTACAAAGGATGGTGGCAAGAATTGGGAAAATGTAACTCCTCCCGGTATGCCCGAGTGGATGATGATCAATAGCATCGATCCGGACCCTTTTGTCAAAGGAGGTGCTTATGTTGCCGGGACAAAATATAAAACAGGAGATTATACCCCTTATTTGTATAAAACCAAGGATTACGGGAAAACCTGGACGTTGATTACAAATGGAATTGAAAACGAAGACTTTACCCGGGTGGTGAGAGCTGATCCTGTTAGACCGGGATTGCTTTATGCCGGATCCGAGAAAGGTATGTACATCTCTTTTGATGATGGTGCAAGCTGGAAATCTTTTCAGTTAAATCTTCCCACAGTTCCTGTCACTGACCTCACTATTAAAGACAATAATCTGATTGCTGCTACCCAGGGCCGTAGTTTTTGGTTAATCGATGATATCACACCCTTGCATCAACTAAACACTGATATTGCGTCTGGGGATTATCATCTTTACAAACCTCTGGATAGCTATCGTATGGATGGTGGCGGCGGTTGGGGCGGCGCTCCCAGAAATGCTGGAGAAAATCACCCCGGAGGCGTTATGGTACACTTTTATCTAAAAGAAAAACCTGCCGACAGCCTAACCGTCAAGCTGGCATTTTATGAAGCTGATGGGGATCTGATCCGGGAGTATACCAGCAAGGATCGCCGGGCTCCCAAAATCGAAGCGGGACTGAATCGTTTTGTATGGAATATGCGCTACGAAGATGCTGAAGATTTTGACGGAATGATTATGTGGGCGGGAAGCACCAGAGGCCCTAAAGCTGTTCCGGGCAAATACAAAGTAAAAATGACGATTGGCGACTGGTCCCAGGAACAGGAATTTGAGATTTTAAAAGATCCTCGTTCTGAGTCGAGTATTGCTGATTTACAGGCTCAGTTTGACTTCATCCAGAAAGTGAATGGCAAACTGACCGAAACGCATACTGCAATCAAGGATATTCGCACTGTGAGGGATCAAATGAAGGAACTACAAGAACGAATTAAAGGGGAAGAATCAATGAAGGAAATTGCTGAGTCCGCCAAGGCTATTAATAAATCCATGACTGAAGTCGAAGAAGCTTTGTATCAGACCAAAAACCGCAGTCGTCAGGACCCACTGAATTATCCGATTCGCCTGAATAACAAACTGGCAGCGGTAGGTTCGCTCTCAGGAATGGGAGATTATCGTCCGACAGATCAGGCTGAGGCTGTGTATGATGAAATCAGCGCTCAAATTGATGAGGAATTGGCTAAATGGGAGAAAATTCTCAATGAGGATATTCCCAGGTTAAATCAGGAGGTAAAGGAGAAAGATGTGGATATGATTTCGGTGAAGAAGGAGGAGAAGGCAGGAGATTGATTGGTTTGGGAGAATGTTTTGGAATGGCCCGGGTGAATTGATTTCTCCCGGGCTATTTTTTTTCCCACAAGGATGTGGGAAATACTCTGGTGGCCTGTTTGCCGGACATCCTGTCCGTGAAAAAGATAAAAGTCCTCAGGACTTTTTCATGATTACCCACCAGAGGTGGGTGATACTCACCCGTTACCCGGACATCCTGTCCGACAACAATATTGCAAACACACAATCGATTGCGTATTTTGACGCTCGAAAAATCAACTGCCATGCATAAAAAACTACTCCTTCTCACATCATTCACGCTTTCTTTTATTTTATTCTCAACGTTTTCCTGCAACAAACCAGAAACTCCCCCCTATCTTGACACTTCCCTCTCCTTTGAAGAAAGAGTCGATGACCTGGTAGGAAGAATGACCCTGGAAGAAAAAGTCGGACAAATGGTTAACGGCGCCCCAGCAATCGAAAGGCTGAACATTCCCGAATACAACTGGTGGAACGAAGGGTTACACGGAATTGCCAGAGCGGGCCTCGCCACAGTTTTCCCGCAGGCGATAGGCATGGGAGCTTCCTGGGACAAACAAACCATGAATGAGGTGGCAACGGTTATTTCCGACGAAACCAGAGCGAAACACCACAACTTCGTGAGCCGGGGAAAAAGATCCCTGTATCAGGGCCTCACTTTATGGTCTCCCAATATCAATATCTTCAGAGATCCCCGTTGGGGACGTGGACAGGAAACCTACGGAGAAGATCCTTACCTGACAGGAAAAATGGCTGTCGAATTCATTAAAGGCCTGCAGGGTGACGATCCACAATATTACAAAACCATTGCTACCGTAAAACACTTTGCTGTTCATAATGGACCCGAACCAGAACGACATGTTTTTAATGCCACAACTAACGAGCGCGACCTTTGGGAAACCTATTTGCCTCAATTTGAAATGGGGATTAAAGAAGGAAAAGCTTATTC
>JAGQVA010000652.1 GCA_020438265.1 Bacteroidota bacterium | reverse complement strand
AAATGGAGCAGTGAATGATACATTGTCTTTTGCCAGCGTAAATTTGGGAGATTCGGGGAATTATTCATGTGTGATCACCAATGCCTGTGGAGTAGATACTACAGACTTGGGGATTATCCAGGTTCAGTCTGCCACAGAGATATTATCTCAACCTCAATCAATTACCCTTTGTGAGGGTGATTCAGCAAACTTCTCTTTAACAGCTAAAGGAACAGGTCTTACATACCAGTGGTTTAAAGATGGGACTTCCATTCCCGGAGCTAATTCTACCCAACTCATTTTTGATTCAGCATTAGTAGCAAACAGCGGAATCTATTATTGCGAAGTTTTAGGCCAATGTGAGGCAGATACTTCAGTCGCAGTTCAGCTCAGTGTAGAAATTCCTCCAGCCATCACCAATCAACCCGTTGATATAATTGCGAATGTGGGAGATACCATACAGTTTGCTGTAGGTGCAAGTGGCAGCAATTTGAATTTTCAATGGTATTTGGGAGGAAGTCCTGTTTCCGGTGCGAATGGCAGCATTTTAGAAATAACAGGGGTTACTCCTGCTGATTCTGGAATATATTACTGTGTAATTTCGGGGTCTTGTACGCCTCAGGTGCAAACGGTAGATGCGACCTTGTCTGTGGTGATCTCCACCCGGATAGATGATTTCGCAGGTGATTTTCCTATCAGCATATTTCCCAATCCCACGAGAGGTATATTAAATGTTGAAATTCTTAAACCAATTCTTCAAAACCAACGTGTATCGCTTCTTGATCTTAAAGGGAGAATTATTAAGGAAGCAGAAATACGGGACCGGCTGCAAATAAATGTATCGGATTTAGCCAGAGGGGTGTATTTGATTAAAATTGAAGGGAATGAAGGGACAGTGATTCGGAAGGTTGGGGTTTGGTAATCAAGCGGGATCAGCTTCCGAGTTTATTCCCGGCTATGAGTCGATCAGGAGCAGACTCTGGAAGCATTTCGATTACCCGCAATGAATCCCGGTATGGGAGTGTATAGTGATCATGATTGTGCCAAATGAAGTATTTTCCTGGTTGTTTCCTTAAAGATGGTATGTTTTTTTCGGTTTGGCAATCGAGAATTTATGAATGGTTGAGGCGAGTTTGTAAGCGGTAGGGGTTGGGGAGGTGAGTGGTAGGATTATTCTCTTTCTTCCCAAACCTGAGTACTCCTTCGATTATTAAAAACAGAAATGATATACACCATTTCTCCATCAAAATCATAAAATATTGACCATGTTTTATGAAAAGGTTTGTCTAATAAGATTCTATGGCGGGTGCCATCCATGTTCACCTTGGGATATCTTGTGGGATTTTCCAAAATCCGGCTGATTGCTTCATCCACTTTTTCATTGAACAAATTTCCGTAACCAGGACGCTGTTCTTCGAGATAGGCTATTCCCTCAAGAACTTCTCGTCGTGCTTCCGGATGAATGGTAAACAAGTGCTTCATGAATTTCGCATCTCCCTCAATTCAGCTAAGAAATCGTCGCCAGATATTCCTTCAACCTTCCCCGACCGTAATTCCTGGGATCGTCGGTCTAGTTCTGCAACAAACGCTTCTGTTTCCCAGGGCTTTATTTCCTCATCTGCAAACTTACTCAAACTCTCTGGCTCTATTCCCCTCAAAATGGTAAGAGCAATTCTAATCCGCCGAAAAATAGGCAGACCTGCAATTAAAGTGAGAATATGCTGTTCTTTTTGATCAACTGTCATAGTACTAACATACGAAAAAAATCTTAGAAAGCTTGGAAATTGATCCTTGGAGTGGGATAGTTTGATCTATAGCGCCGTGTTGGGATGCTATTACTTATCCATATATGTTAAGTTCTTTTTTGATCATTTTTCTTTTTTTCGGGTTGATTCATAATTTTATACCTGTAATAAATCCCATGATGGTCGTATTTTCTCAGTTTCATGTTTTTTGCTTTGCCGAAGGCAATTTGATTGAACTGCATTAAAATGGCGGTTCAATCAAAACAAAAACCGAATCGAAATTGCTGCTGTCCCCTGCAATCCATAATACCTGATAATATTTACATAGGGATGATAATCCACACTGATGCTAAAAGGGATTTCTTTAATCGTATATTCTAATCCAATTATCCCGTCAATCCCTGCAACTGTCTCCGTATCATCATTAAACAAGGGTTCATAATCTCTCCGATTATCATCCCAAAAACCCAGATGCGCCCCAAATCCATAATACAATTGCAATTCGGGAACCCCAAAAGCGGTGGTATGAATTTCATATAATCCCGTTATTCCAATGCCTTTATAACGCAAAGCTAAAATTGCTTCTATGGCATTTGTTTGCGAGACAAACTTCTTGATGGTAATTCCATAAGCGAAACCCGAGCGGTAGGAATTACCGCCTCTTAAGCCAATACCTGTATCATAATTCTGGCTGAAAGCCGTGATACTTAAAAGTATAGCGAAAATAAAAGATAGAAGAATTTGTTTCATTTTGATTCTAATAAATGTGACTGCTAATTTAAAATGACATCAGAGATTTAAAATAGGTTGTATCTACAAAATCAAACATTCTACGGAATGTTCAAAAAAGAAAAAAGGTTGCCCCATGCTGAGACAACCTTCTATTTATTGGAAGTTATTACCTTACTCTCTTTCGTCCTCTACCTGCGCCTGTGCAATTCCTCTGACGTAAAAAAGTCTTCCTATCGCTACAATCGCATAAGGCAACATGATTAAATCATCCGGAATATTTCCCAGCGCAGTCAGAAAACCTACCATTCCCAGAATCCCTCCTGTAAGCTTATTGGCGGCTCCCGCTCTCTCTGTAGGTTTTTGGCTAATTCCCCGCGCCTGATCATCCAATTCCAGAATCATATCCGCCCTGTCAAAATCATCCGGATGAACTTTAATCTCTATTTCGCCCTCACGCTCTCCATGAAGCGCATCACCCGAAATAGGATTATTAAAAACTACTTCGCATCTTATTCCCTCAGCCTTTAGCAGACTTGCGTGCCGATTGGCATCAGCTACTTCGGAATAAAAGGCAAGAGTGATCATATCTTCATTCATAATTATATTTACGGTTTAAAAGGACAGGCGTTCCTGTTATGACTATCTATATTCAATCTACAAAAAAATGAGGCCGAATTCTCCATTTCCCCTAATTTTCTGGCAAATTTTCGTTATCTGTTTGTCTGGATCTATCTCTTTTTCCTGTAATCAAACTCACAAACAAAAAATACCTCAAATAGAAAAACCCGACCGGGTCCTAAATGTTGGGATACTCATCATGGAAGGGGTCTATAATACAGAACTGACGGCTCCTATGGACATCCTGCATCACACCGTTTTTCATACTGAACATGGGATGAAGGTTTTTACCATTGCAGACTCAATCCATCCCATTACAACCTTTGAAGGATTAAGAATTACCCCCGATTATGGATATGTGAATGATTCTTTCCCGGCTATAGATGTACTAGTCGTACCCAGCGCAGAACATCATCTTGATACAGATCTGGAAAACAAAACCATGATCCAATTCGTCAGGGAAACTGGAGAAAAGGCCCTTTATGTCATGTCTTTATGTGATGGTGCATTTGTGTTGGCGAAATCTGGTCTGCTGGATCAATCGGAGTCTACCACTTTCCCCGGCGATATTGAGAAGTACAAACAGACATTTCCTCATTTAACAGTCCATCAAAACGTTTTATTTGTCCATGATGGCAAGTTTATTACCTCTGCCGGAAGGGCAAAATCTTTTGAGCCTGCCTTATATCTGGCTGAAATGCTCTATGGGAAAAAAGCTGCTGACGGCATTGCCAGAGGGTTGGTGATTGAC
>JAGQVA010000651.1 GCA_020438265.1 Bacteroidota bacterium | reverse complement strand
GGATACAACCCTATCCTCCTGGTGGGCTTGGCACTTTATCGCATTCACCTTTTGGCTCCTCAAACACCATATTCAAAAAGTTTAAATCACTTCTAAATTAATGCCTAAATGATTTACAAAATTTGTAAACTAAGTATCCTCGTTCTTTCCAATTCCTAAAAACTAAAACCAACTGTAACCCCAAACCACACAAACAACCCCAAATGTTTGGGAAATATTTGGGAAAGAGACCGATATAAAACAAAAAAGCCTGACTAACAATCAGTTAATCAAGCTTTCTGCATCCCGTAGGGGAGTCGAACCCCTGTTGCCAGAATGAAAATCTGGAGTCCTAACCACTAGACGAACGGGACGTCAATTTTCCTGTTTTATTACAGAAAACAATCAGTTTTTCTGATTGCGTGTGCAAATGTAGTACCTTCCTTCATTTTAGGCAAGCCCCAGACAAAAAAAATTATCTTTTTGTTAAGATTTTCTCTTTGGTGGTAAGTTTGCCAGGCTAAAACGCAGTTTCTTGCGCCTGGAGGCACTTTTTGTACATTCGTAATATTCTGCTACTTATAGTGTGTTGATTTTCAATTTTACCCTGTGTATTTTAGCGGCGCTTAATTAAAAGGCTATCATTTTTAAAAACATTTTAACATGGCAATTAAAGTTGGAATTAATGGATTTGGACGGATCGGCCGCCTCGTGTTTCGTGGCCTGATCAATAATCCTAACGTAGAAATTGTTAAGATCAACGACCTTACTAATAACGGTACTCTTGCGACCCTTTTGAAATATGACTCTATCCACGGTAGATTTTCTGGTACCGTTGACGGTTATGATGATGATTCTATCACTGTTAACGGAAAGAAAATCCTCGCCAGTGCTGAAAGAGATCCTGAGCAACTCGGCTGGGGAGACCTGGGTGTAGAAGTGGTTGTTGAATCTACTGGTGTATTCCGCGACCGTAAAGGTGCTGGTAAACACCTGACTGCTGGTGCCAAAAAAGTGGTTATCTCTGCTCCTGCTAAAGGTGATATCGATGCTACTATCGTTTTGGGTGTGAATGATGAAGTGCTGACTGATGATATGACGATCATCTCCAACGCTTCTTGTACTACCAACTGTCTGGCTCCAATGGCAAAAGTTCTGGATGATACTTTTGGTCTTGTTTCCGGTTATATCACTACCATTCACGCTTATACTGCTGACCAAAACCTGCAGGATTCTCCTCACAGCGACCTTCGTCGTGCCCGCGCTGCTGCTGTTAACATTGTTCCTACTACTACCGGTGCTGCCGCTGCTGTGGGTGAAGTGTTACCTCAGCTGAAAGGAAAACTGGATGGTATCGCTACCCGTGTACCTGTGGCTGATGGTTCATTGACTGACCTTACTGCTGTTCTCAGCCGTGAAGCAACCATTGAAGAAATTAATGCTGCGATGAAAGCTGCTGCTGAAGGTGAATTGAAAGGAATCCTTGAATATTCAGTGGATGAACTGGTTTCTACTGATATTATTGGTAATCCACATTCTTGTATCTTCGATAGTCAAATGACTGCTGCCAATGGTACTTTGGTAAAAGTAATTGGTTGGTATGACAACGAATGGGGATACTCTTCAAGAGTATGTGACCTTATTGAAAAACTTGCCAAATAACTGGCAATAAAGATATTATCTAATTCATTCAGCACTCTCTTGATGAGAGTGCTGTTTTTTTATTAGCTTGCACCTCGTTTTTACGAGATTCAGTAATTAAAATTCTATGCTAAACTATCCCCTCTCGCAACTTCCTCCACGCTCTGCCAAACCCCGTACTGAAGGTATTACGATGGTTATGGATAAGGGATCGAGTGCCCGTGAAGCTGAAGATTTTCTCAGTGTGGCAGCAGACCATGTCGATATTATCAAACTTGGCTGGGCTACCTCGGCTGTTACTGCCAATCTTGCCGAAAAACTGGAAGTCTATCGCAAATATGATATTCCGTTTTATCTGGGAGGAACGCTTCTGGAAGCGTTTTATATTCGTGGACAAATGGATGAATATCGCCGGATTCTTGAAAAATTTGAAATCAAATATGTCGAAGTTTCCGATGGTTCTATCGAAATTTCTACCAAAGACAAATGTGAACTGATTAGCACCTTTGCCAAGGATTATACAGTTCTCTCGGAAGTGGGAAGTAAAAGCACCAACAAGGTCATTCCTCCCTATATGTGGGTGGACATGATGCAGAAAGAACTCGATGCCGGTTCCTGGAAGGTAATCGCCGAAGCTCGTGAAAGTGGTACTGTCGGGATGTTTAGAGGTGATGGAGCAATTCGCGGCGATTTGATTGAAGAAATTTTGGTAGATATTCCTGCTGACAAGATTTTGTGGGAAGCTCCTCAAAAAAGCCAGCAGGTCTGGTTTATTAAATTACTGGGCTGTAATGTCAATCTGGGGAATATTGCTTCGGCAGAACTGATTCCATTGGAGACACTGCGATTAGGACTGCGTGGAGATACTTTCCATCATTTCCTGGATCAATAGCCGGTGGCTGTTGGCTATTGGCCCTTGGCTGTTAGCGCCAATGGCTAATAGCTAACAGCTAAAGGCCAACAGCCAATAGTCAATATGAAAAAACAAATTCCTAACCTTCTCACTGCCACCAACCTGTTTTTCGGGATGGTAGCGATGGTTTTTATTTTTATCGATAATCTCACCGGAGCAATGATTGCTGTGCTGATTTCTCTGGTGATGGATTTTTTCGATGGATTTGTGGCCAGAATGTTAAAGGTACAGGGCCCTATTGGAAAAGAACTGGATTCGCTGGCCGATATGGTTACTTTTGGCGCAGTACCGGGAATGGTGATGGCTCGCCTCATTCATGAATCGACTGGCGGATTATTCCCCCCGGAACAAATTACCCTTTCAGAAGGATTTCCCTGGTTTTTACTGGGTTTTCTCATCACCATACTTTCTGCCTTTCGTTTGGCTAAATTTAACCTTGACGAGCGTCAATCCGATGCTTTTTACGGCGTTCCTACTCCCGCCAATACAATTCTGATTTTTTCCTTCTGGATGATTACAGAATGGAGGCCCGATTTCTGGTTGAGTAATGTTTTGAATAATACCTGGGTTCTGATTGGAATTACGGCAATTGCCAGTTGGTTGCTGGTGGCTGATATACGTCTTCTGGCATTGAAGTTTAAGAATTTCTCGGTGGCAGATAATCTGTTTCGGTATATTTTGATTGGCTCGACAGTGATTCTTCTGGCGATTTTTCAGCATGTTGGAATCCCTTTTATCATCCTGCTGTACCTGGCTCTGTCATTGGTGGAGAATATGATGAAAGGCTCCAATTAGCCTTCCTGCTTTTCAATATAAGCAAAGCGCAGAATTTCCCTTAAATCAATATACTCAAGCGTCTTTTCATTCGTCGCTTCAGGGATAATCAATGGAGCCACCTGATGGTAATAAGCCTCCATCCATCGCTGAGCACACAAGCACCACCGGTCTCCCGGTTTTAGCCCGGAAAACCTGTATTCAGGACGCGGAGTAGAGAGATCGTTTCCCATGGCTTTGGAAAAAGCCAGAAATTCTTCAGTCAGGATCACGCATACAGTATGGACACCAAGGTCTTCGGGACCCGTATCACAACATCCGGTGCGGTAAAAACCAGTTAGGGGTTCATTGCTGCAAGGAATGAGCGGTTCTCCGAAGAGGTTTTTGGATTCGAGGTTATCGGACATAGTTAAAGATTTCAGTAAATCAAATGTAAAACAATTTTGGGAAAGAGATTTAAAAAATACAGGAATTGAACCGCTACCAGGTTGCCCAGTTCACATTCATTTTTGTCCACA
>JAGQVA010000650.1 GCA_020438265.1 Bacteroidota bacterium | reverse complement strand
CTTAACCTCCTCGAAATATACCTCTACTTCACTATCCTTAAAACCCATGATTTGGCGAGCAAAAGGGCGAACCATATTCAAATCAGAAACGACACTATCACCCACACCGGGATATTGAATTTTGACCGCCAGCGTTTTTCCGTCTTTGGTTGCTTTGTGAACCTGACCAATGGAAGCCGCATGAATGGCCGTCATATCAAAAGTATCAAAAATCTCCTGGGGTGTTTTTCCGAAATTTTGCTTGAAAGTCTTGACAATCAGTGGCCCTGAAAGCGCTGGTGCATTATACTGAGCTTGCAAAAATTTACTGGAATAAGCTGATGGAAGGACGCCTTTGTCCATACTGAGCGTTTGGGCAACTTTGAGTGCGCTTCCTTTCAGTTCGCTCAGCGTATCGTAAATTTCCGAAGCATTGGCCTCATCCAACTCATCGCGGCTTAAATCCGGATTGACCAGTTTTTTTGAATAGTGTTTGAGGTAATTTCCTCCCACTTTCATCCCGCTTTTCACAAATTTTGAGGCTCGTTTTATTTTGGAAACAGGAATTTTGCTCTGTTCTTTTTTCATCGGTTCTGGAATGCAAATTTTATAAAATCAAACCCCGAATCCAGTAGATTCGGTTCCATGACATCAAAGGAAAAATTAATGGCTTTTTCAATCGCTGCATCGGTTTTTTCGAGGTTTTCACTTTCGTCCTTCAACCAGAAACCAATCAGGTATCGGGCATCCCACCACAGTCCTTTTTTATACCAGTCCTCGAAAGGTCTTTGCGCAATAATTTCCTCTTGTTTTCCCTCCTCAATTACTACAGTCATCAACTCCTCAAAAGGTTCTTTTGTTTGCTCCATATAACTCTGGCAGGAGAAAAAATCTTCTTCCCTTTCGACGATGCGCCAGAAGTCTCTCTGAGGGGTAATTTGCTCAAACCATGTAAAAAAAATCGCCAGGAGTTTTTCCCGGGCGTTATAGGATTGATACACCTCATCCTGAAGCAGGCTATCGCGGAGTTCTACAAAATTTTGCCGAAAAATATCGCTTTCCAATTGTTCAAAAGAAGTGTAATTCTCCAGAAATTCTTCCTCGTGTTTGGTTTCGAGTGTAGCCGCAAACGCTTCCAGAGAGTTTGGGCGGCGGTCCTGACTGGTTACGACATCTATATAAAAGTCTCGGATTAGCATAGATTAGTGAGTTATTCTGATTGAAAGACGAATGAGGTTGTAATTTATGCTAAAAGGATGGAATTTTTTGGGGAAGGTTGGGAGAGGAGAATAATTATTAGTCGTCGGAATGTGGTAGAAAATGTGTAGATTTAGACGAGTAATAATTGAATGTGCTATGATAATTGGAAGAATTGCGGAAATAAGTATCCTGAATGAGGCATTGCATTCGCCTGAGGCGGAAATGATTTCAGTGATAGGACGGAGAAGAGTGGGGAAAACATTTCTAATTAGGGAAATATATAAAGACCATATTGACTTCGAAGTATCGGGTATTCAGGATGCCCCAGGGAATGAGCAATTGAGGAATTTTTACCAGCGGCTAAAAGAATTTTTCCCGGATACTACCCTTACGGAACCTCCCAAAGACTGGCTGGATGCTTTTTTTGCTCTTACTGAACATTTAGACAAAAAGAATAAAAAAGAGAAACTGGTAATTTTCTTTGACGAAGTTCCGTGGATGGCTACGCATAAGTCTGGCTTTCTTAGAGGGCTGAGCTATTTTTGGAATTCATGGGCTGTTCGGAAAAATACCCTGGTAGTTTTATGTGGTTCTGCAGCCTCCTGGATGATTAATAAAATCTTGCGTCATAAAGGAGGATTACACAACCGGGTAACCAGAAGAATTCGTCTAAAACCATTTACACTTGCCGAAACAAAGGAATATCTTGCCAGCCGTTCGGTTTTTCCTGATCATTATCAGATTCTTCAGCTGTACATGGTTATGGGAGGCATTCCACACTATTTAAAGGAAGTGAAAAATGGCCTTAGTGCAGCACAAAATATCAGTCGGATTTGTTTTGAGGAAGATGGATTGCTTAGAGATGAGTTTCTCAGTCTTTATCCTTCTCTGTTTCAACATGCGGATTACCATACTTCGATTATCAGAGCTTTGGCTGACAAACCTACCGGACTTACCCGCTCAGAATTGATTAAAGCCGCAAAATTACCAGATGGAGGCAGAGTAAGTCAGGTTTTTTCCGAATTATATGAATCGGGATTTATCACTGATTATCCCCCTTTTGGTAAAAAAAGAAAAGAAAAATTGTATCGCCTGACAGATGAGTACTCGCTTTTTTACCTGCGTTTTATTGAGAAAAATAAATTAAACCAGGATTCATGGATGGCACTCAGTCAGACCCAGGCTTATAAAATATGGTGTGGTTATGCGTTTGAAAGTGTCTGCTTAAGACACGTTTCCCAAATCAAAAAAGCACTTGGTATATCAGGTGTTTATACATCTGTTTCCTCTTTTTACAAAAAGGGAACTGGAGAGGAGGCAGGAACACAAATTGATTTGGTGATAGATAGGAATGATCACATTATCAATCTGATTGAAACCAAGTTTCATAACGTAGAATTTACCATTTCCAAAGAATACGCCCAGAAACTGAGAGAAAAAATCCGTATTTTTCAGGAAACTACTCAATCAAAGAAGCAGGTTTTTTTGACTATGGTTACTACTTTTGGACTACATGCAAATAAGCATAGCGTTGGGTTGGTTAGTTCGGATTTGGGGATGGATGTGTTGTTTGAGGGGTGATGTTTGCAGAAATGATCTTGATTTATTACTTCAATAGGATGCGATTATTCTCACTTCTCTTTATTCTTTGTTCTTTAAATCAAATATTTGCTCAAAAACAGATAAAAGATCATGGTTATTTAATTTATACTGATGAAAGGTTCTATTTTCTGCCATTTAAGAAGAAAATTAAAAACCTGAATCAGGGATTTACTACTGATAATCTTGATTTAGGATTTCAGGTTCGGAATGTACTATTTGATATCTATTCAATAATATATTTGGAAGAAACCTATAAATTTACAAAAGAAAACTTTCCTCCCGGTGATAGTATTTGGATCCTCCCAGTCAAATTATGGTATGAAGAACAATATGAGCATTCTTTACTTCAAAGAGAAAGAATATTAAAAGAATGGAACTATATCGTTAAAATTTCTGGTAGAAGGATCGATTACTTTTATGACAGGAGATATAACACGATCAAAAAAATGAAGCTTTTAAATTGGTGAAAATGGAGATTCTGAGCTCTTTATGCGCTCTGGAAGGGCTGAAGCGACTTATAACTTGGAGATTCCCTGAGGATTTAAGTATTCCAAAATTACCTTCTTCATTCTTCTCTGCGAACCTCTGTGCCTCCTCTGTGGAACTCTGTGTAATAGCTCTTGTTGAATTATAACACAGAGGTTCACAGAGAATGACACAGAGGTTCACGGAGAGGAATGAAGGTAGTTTTTTGTTCACGCGGAGTACGCAGAGATCGCAGAGAGTTTTTTATATTTTCTCTGCGTACTCCGCGATCTCTGCGTGAATTATATTTAGCCTCTACTCACTCCGCAAATAAACCGCTGGCTCCGTATTCGCTGTCTTAAACGCATGATAAGCCACCGTCGCCCAGCAAATCCCGATCACCATCAGCCCACTCCCCCAAAAGGCATACAGAGGTAAATCCACTCGGAATGGAAAATTCTGCAACCATAAATCCAGTCCCCACCACGCAATCGGCATGGCAATCACAAAAGCCACAATCGCCAGGAGAATAAAATCTTTGGAATAACGGAAAACCAAAGCGGGAACCTGCGCTCCAAGTA
>JAGQVA010000649.1 GCA_020438265.1 Bacteroidota bacterium | reverse complement strand
AAATCTTCTGGGCCTCATCGGGGTGGTCCCAGAAATCGGGCTGTTGGGTAATAGCTTCTTTTTCTTCGATGGTAGCCAGTTTCTCAGCCACGTCAAAGATAGCCTCCCAGCAGATCTATCCGCGTTTGTATGTCCTTCAATTGATCTTGAGTCATAACTAGTTTTAATAAAATTCGGCCCAAAGATAAAAATCATTGGGAAATTTCATAGGGTATTTTACAAGAAAGGGTTATATAACCCCCTCGCACTCGCACCGCCCCCTCAGGAGGTTGGCTCGCGCGGGCCGAGGCATTCGCCTTACAGATTGTCTACCTTTCAGGGAGAATGAGTATAAAGCCTTATGGCTTGGCCTTGCGGGAGCCCACCTCATGAGGGGGCGTGGTATTGTGTGAGGGGGTCATAGAATCAGGCAAAAACTTGCCATATTACCTACAAGAAAGGCCCATCCAGCCGAAACGCATCTTCAATATGATAAATCATCGGATGTTCCGGGTTGTCCATTCCAATTGATATAATATCAAAACGAATGGGAACACGAGTCATTCGTTTTTCATAGATATAGCTGTCTGCCACTTTGAAGATGCGCTTTTTCTTTTTGGGGCCAATGGACTCTTCGGGATAGGAATCCCGGGTATTGGTGCGGGTTTTGACTTCGATAAAGACCAATACGGCGGGTTCAAACCGCAAGGCGACCAGATCTATTTCGGCCCTTTCAAAACGGTAATTCCGATCCAGAATGATATAGCCTTTGGCTTCCATAAAACCTGCGGCTATATCTTCGCCTTTTTTTCCTGTTTCGTTGTGCGCTGCCAATGGAAAATAGAATGATTAGTATCTGTAATCCCGGTTTTTTACGATAAAATCAGCCGGAATCTGAAACTGCTCGGGATCAAATTCACGGCGGGAGATTTTTTTCAAATCGGTAATGACTGTCAGGCCCTTCTCCTGTTTAATGGTCCTTAATGGAATCATTCCTCCCAGTCCTTCAGCCAGGAAACTGGCTTTTGCCCGGGTATTTTCAGGATAATGCTCCAGATTGATCCGATATTTATCACTCACATAATAGGTGAAGTAAATCTCATCGCGCTTGAGGCGGTACTCCTGACACATAATCCCGTTAATTTCCAGCTCTTTACCTGTAGGTTTTGCTGTGAGTTCTTTTTTATAAATTTCCTTATTCAAATCCGAATGCATGGAAAAACGATAAGCACGACGATTGGTCATATCCATGCTATATTCAAAATTGGAATCAGCCAGAAAAATAAAGGTTTTGGGAAATTCCCCGCCCATCAGATTGACGATATAATTCCCGTCTTTGATATGCATCTGCAACTGGTCGTTGGGATTATTTAATTTCAGCATTTCTGCCTGAGGGCCTTTCATTTGTACGGTAAAAGAAATCGTCCCCTCGAAATAATCCGGTGCTGTGGTCTGCTGGGCTGAAAGTTGAAATCCGAATCCTAAAAGAAAAATGAAAATCGTGAAAGATTTTATAAGGGTCATATTCATATTTGCTTTGTTGTATATATAATGCACAATTGGTAGTAAAGATACGATGTGAGGGGAAACATATTTTGTATTCGGGCCTGTAGAGCCGCGATTAATCGCATCTCTACGGGAATCATGATTTTAAATCATATCGCTATATGATTTTTCCAATAAATCCTCATCCCGGATTTGAAATAGCTCCATATAGCGCTGACATTGCTCCATCAGTTTTTCCTTGCCGATGGTTCCGTCCTTGTCAATGGCTTCTATTTCTACAAATGTGCCCAATTCCTTAACTGTATCCAGATGAAACTTCACATTTTCGATAAAAAAAATTTCTCTGGCTTTCATTACCTTTTTCCACACACCAAAGGCATTAGACAAAAGGGTTTTGAGTGTTTCTGTGTCCTGGGATCGATAAAGGGTAACTTCAGAGGTTTTCGGGCCTGCCTGGTCAGGGCGCTGATAGTGAATCAGGCTGTTTTCAATATTTCCCTCTCTGAGTTTTAGCCTTCCGTTGAGAGCGTAAAAATAGGTGTCTATCTGGTGATCTGTTCCCTTTTCCAGGGCATTGTGGTCACGTAATATCTGGCGAATCTCATCGATCCGATCTGTCTGGGCCTTAATTTCAATATTTAATGGCATATTCAGCTATCTTCCTGAAGAATCGCCGTGGCTTCAATCTCCACTAGTAATCCTTCCTTAATGAGTGCGTAAATTTCAACCATGGTACTGGCGGGTCTGATTTCCGAGAAAAATTCTCCATGTGCACGGCCAATCTCTTCCCAGTGAGACATATCAGTAACAAAAATTCGGGTTCTCACAACATCATCCATCTCCGCTCCCGCATCTTTGAGCGCCTGTTCTATTTTGAGCAAAATATACTGGGTCTGGTTATATGCATCACCCGGAAACATCACCTCATCTCCATCGACAGCCGTTGTTCCAGAGACTTCAATAATATTACCAATTTTTACAGCACGGGAATACCCTACCAGGGACTCCCATTTAGCACCAGAGGATATATTTTTTCGATTTTTCACTATACAAAAATAGGATTGTTTTTAGAGGAAAGGAACGATTTTATAGTGAATGGAAAAAATTATTGATTATAATTGCAAAAAACACCCTCTGATATGCTGGATTTTTTCAAAAAATTATTCAATTCGATTTTTGGGAATAAAAAACCTTCCACTTCCTCCAATCCCAATCAGTCTGAAGAAAATAAACAGGAAACCTCTCATCCTGACGTTTCCAAACCTGAAAATACCCAAACCAGCTCTGAGCCTGAAATTGTTGAGCCACCCAAACCCAAAGTGGAGGAAAAACCCATACAATCTGAAGAGCCTGTCGTTGAAGTAACCCCGCCAGATCCGGATTCTTCTACCGAAACTTCTCAAACTACCCCCACATCTGATACACCGAAAGCTGCTATCATCAGCCCTGAAACAGAGGCAGATCTTGATTTGCCTCCAGATCCGAAAAGGCTTATTATTTCTATCAAAAGGTTTGATTCTGGACCTGAAGATACACTGGGAAAGCTTTATATGAATGGAAAATTCACGTGTTATACCCTCGAAGACTCCAGCCCTGCCCCGGCAGGTGAATATGAAATAGTCCTTGAAACCCATACAGGGCGCCATGCGACATATCTGTTTCGCTTTCGCGGGATTCACAAAGGCATGCTCAAATTCAAGGATGTGCCCAATTTCGATAGTGTGATGATTCACATTGGAAACAGAGCCAGTGATGCAAAAGGTTCTGTTTTACCAGGTTTACAAATTGCCCAGGTTGATCATGAGAATGCCCGTGAGGTATGGTTTAGTGATCAGGCTTATCTGGTTTTGTATAAGAAAGTGGTTGAAGCTATGGATGCAGGGAAGAAGGTTGTTGCTGTGGTGGAATAGGGTTACTCCAAGGTTTTCCAGGTCCGCAAATTGGGGCTTAATAAGCGATGTGATGTCACCCTGAGCAAAGTCGAAGGGCCTAAGTACTTCTTTTCAATCATACTCAAGTCTATAGACCCTTCGACTTTGCTCAGGGTGACAATCCTTATTAAAGCCTTCGGCTAGAGAATAATAAGGGGACCACTTAATCTGAAAAATCTTATCATTTATTTTTTAATCATCTTCTCGCCAAACAACCTCACGACACCCACGATCCGACTGTGTCAGAGGATACCGCAACCCACCAGGAGCCAGCACTGCCTTCATCCGTTTTTCCTGCCCCTGAGTGAAAAAGGTGTTACAAATATCTACGGTATAATTCATAAAATTTTGAGTCATAATTCTTCCTTCTCCACAATTTCCTGTCTCCGGACACTGATAAGTTGGACTTTCCTGT
>JAGQVA010000063.1 GCA_020438265.1 Bacteroidota bacterium | reverse complement strand
GATATGGCGATAAAAAAGCCGTTGATGTATTTTGTGGATTTCCTGAGCGGAATAATTATGGGTTGTGAATTGAGGTGTAATGAAGTTTTTGGTTGTCGTAGCCCACATGCGACTGCTATTGACGATGGCTCCCCATATTTTTCTGGCTTCCCACATACGGTCGTAGGAGCTATTATTTTTAAAACCAACATAAAATGCTACGGCAGTACCGATAATAGAAACAGGCAACCAGGGTATTTGTAGCCAATGCTGATGTTCTTCAGGAATAAAATAATAAACTGCTGATACGATAGATGCCCACAGTATTAAGTAGATGATGTGAAATCCAGAGAAGGCAAGAATACCTCTCAGACTAAAATTTTTGCGTACATACATAGTAGTTTAGATCTTTTGTGGAAGCTAAAATACATTTTTCCGTTAAAAAAATACGTGCTAATATGATAAATAAAAAAGGGCTGATTGATGCTTAAATCATTCAGCCCTTTTAATTAATTTGGTTGATACCTGTAGCTGTTTATGCTCCCAATAGTTGATAGAGCAATAAGAACGTAACAGATCCTCCGAAAAATCCGAGGAATGCCAACCAGGTAATTTTCTTCAAATACCAGATAAAATCAATTTTTTCCATACCCATAGCGGCTACTCCGGCAGCAGAACCGATAATGAGCATACTACCACCTGTGCCCGCAGCATAAGCAATAAAATGCCAGAGTTTGGCGTCAGTCGGGAGATTATACATCCCAATAGAGGCGGCAACCAGAGGCACATTATCAATGATTGCCGAAAGAACCCCCAAAATCATCACAACAATATCCTGATTAGGAATGGCCTGATCCAAAGACTCTGCTACGTAGCGAAGGGTTCCTACTCCACCAGAAACCAGACTTTCCAGAGCGGCTACGGCCAGTAATATCCCAAGGAAAAAGAGGATGGAGGACATTTCAATTCGGGACAATGCCACATGAGCGGAATACAAATGTTTTCGCTCTTCGGTGAAGTCCTCTTCGGGATGAATATATTCGGAAACAAGCCAAACAATTCCAAGACCCAGCATCATTCCCATATAGGGAGGCAAGTGGGTGACAGTTTTGAAAATCGGAACAGAGATAATCGCTCCAAGTCCTAAAAACAGCATCGTTCGACTACTCCTCAATCGCTCGTCATCATCTTCTCCATTACCAGGAATATTTACCTCACCTTTAAAAGGTTCCAGAAAACCTGCGACAAAGAATGGCAAAGCGAAACAGACAATAGAAGGAATAACAAGCCATTCAATCAGGCCTAAAGTAGTGACTTTTTTACCTATCCAAAGCATTGTAGTAGTAACATCGCCAATGGGAGACCATGCGCCCCCTGCATTAGCTGCGATTATTACCATACTCGCATACCAGATTCTGTCTTCTCGTTCTGGAAGAAGCTTTCTGAGTAAGGTTACCAGTACAATGGTGGCAGTAAGGTTATCAATGATTGCAGAAAGGACAAATGCAAGGATACCAATAATCCAGAGTAATCTTTTCTTGGTCTTGGCATTTACCCAGCTTTTCAACACTGCAAATCCCTGATGAAGGTCAATGATTTCTACAATTGTCATAGCTCCAATCAGGAAAACCAGAATTTCGGCTGTTTTGCCCAGATGATGAAGGAGGGTATTTACAAAACCTTCCTCAGCTTCTTCGGTAAATCCATTGATCATGGAGAATATTTGTTCATGTGCATCAATGACTTCAAGCCATCCTCTTGTAAAGCCCAGAGCCAGCATAGCCCAACAAAGCGAAGCCATAATGAGGGCGGGGACTGTTTTATCGAGCTTTAGTGGATGCTCAAACACAATGACAACATAACCTAAAATGAAAAGGAGAATTATGATAATCGACATAAGATCAGATTTGGTCTAGCGAAAAGTTAGTTTTAAAGGCGCAAATATATCATTTTCCTGCTGGCAATTCATAATCGATTGGATTATGGCTCAGCAAAAACTTACTTAAAACGGGTCTAAATCAGCAGATTATCAGTTCAAATTTAACATTTGCGTTGTGAAAATGTTTGGAAAAAACAGAACTTCATTCGACATTGATGGTAATTTTCGTCATATTGCAGCCCCAATAGTGGATTTTTGCAAATAATAGCCAAAAACTCACTAAAAGATTGAAAATATCATTGTGAATTATTTAGGGAGGGGTCCCGTCATAAAATCTATTTGAATGTTAATAATTAAAAAAAAGAAAGACGAAAGTATTGAGCGAATGCTCAGAAGGTACAAACGCAAACATAAGGATGCGAAAGTGAAAGACGAAGCGATCAAGCGCAAGCATTTTATGAAGCCATCTGAAAAGAGAAGAGGCGAAATTTTAAAAGCAAGATATAAAAACAAAAAATTCCTGGATTACGAATCCTGATTTTTATCCCGGAAATTTTTTTCTAAAAGATTGTCATTCTGGAACCTCTCTGGAATGGCAAATTTTGTTTATACTCCCTGAGAGTGGGAGGATAAACACTATCCTCTTTAACTGAGAATACAGTCTGAAATAAAAGATTGTTGGTTATTGAAACAAGGTCGTACCTTATCCAGTTATATGATGGACCAATGAAAGGATATGGAAAATGTTATTTTAGTTAATAAGGATGACTGCGAAGTCGGTGTGATGGAGAAGATGGAGGCACACCAAAAAGGACTGCTTCACCGTGCCTTTTCTGTTTTTCTCTTCAATAAAAAGGGCGAAATTTTGCTTCAGCAAAGGGCCAAACACAAATATCACTCAGGAGGTCTGTGGACAAATACCTGCTGTAGCCACCCCCGGCCAGGAGAATCGTTGTCAAAAGCTACTCAACGCCGATTGAGAGAGGAGATGGGGATAAAATGTGAAATGCGGCCTGCGTTTAGTTTTATCTACAAAAAAAAGTTCGCTAATGGGCTGACAGAACATGAACTGGATCATGTTTTTCTTGGCAGATTTGACGGCACTCCGGAAATCAACAAGGAAGAAGTTGAGGCCTGGAAATATATGGGCCTTGAAGAAATCAGAGAAGATTTAGAACAAAACCCGGAAAATTATACCGCCTGGTTCAAAATCTGTTTTTTTAAGGTTTATGGAATTTTAAAAGAAGCTGCTTAGGCACTTTATTTTCCTTTTCCTCTTTGAACGTGAATTTTTCTCACATCCAGGAGACTATCTATATTATACCGACTGATAGTCATCGTATCATTGACCAGGATACAATCCAGATAATAGCCCTCTCTGGCTGCTCCAGCCACGAAAGTGGGGATAAAATCTGTTGCTACATTCGTTTCCCCAATATTTTCTCCATCCCAGGGCAGATACCATTCTTCATATTTATGCGCATGCCCGGTAAAGATTGCAGCGACATTATAGGGCTTTAAAACATCCCAGTAGGTTTTTCGATCCTCTTCAGTCCACCACTCTTTTTCCTGATAATGTTTTCCCTCCTCAACCCCAATCGAAAAATCGTCAAATCCATAGTGATGTATCAGAATGATAGGTTTGCCCGAATTTCCCACACGTTGTTCCAGGTCTTCTTTTAAAAATTGTATGGAGTTAAATGGATGCTGCGCATGCTTGGTATTCGTGGGGTTTTCTCCTGGAAAAGCGTTTAGCTGGACTATATGAAGATCATCCCAGTCAAAAGAATAATGGAGATTGGGTTTTGAGTCATAAACTTTGGGTATTCGCGCCTTAGACCGCACTTCTTCCCAGACATCATAGGTATCTTCGGTCCAGAATGGTTTGCTTACATGAAAGAGGGGAGCCATTCCAAAGTTTCTCCAACGTGGGCCTACTGAATCTTCATGCGGAACAAACTTGAAATCGTGGTTTCCAAGACCATCAAATACATATTGCTTGAATGAATCAATGGAAGTCTGGTATTTCTCCAGTTCCGGTTTTCTTGCATAAAAAGTAAGATCTCCGGCAATCAGATACCCTAAATAGCCTTGCTCACAAATCCTCCTTTGTACCAGTTTGGCAATCCAGTCTGAATTGCGGACAGTTACATGGCCATATTGAATTTGATCCTCTTTGTATTGTGGGTCCCCTGTTGCAATAAATTTCATCGTATCGGGATTTTCCCAATAAGCATCCCAGGGATCACAGTAAGGATCGTTGGATTCACATCCTGGAACCAATATCAATAGCTGAAAGAGAATGATTAGCCAGTAATAAGTACGCAAAGGATAATAGGTTGAATTTGAAGTTTTTCCCAAATTCTGAAAAATATCTCATAAGACAAAGATTCAGTACCTTAATTACATCCTCCTGTGTCCAGACTATTGATCCAGGCCTCAATAAGGGCTACCCCTTCTTTGTGGATGAGTGTTTTTCCGATCTCTGGCATGGCAACTCCCGTTTCTATGCTATTCATTCGATAATGAAGGATAGATGTCCGGGCATTACCAGGAACGATGTCAAAGCGCAAACTCCCACTACCTTGAGCCGCAGAAACGGGCCCTTTACAAAATCCCAGCTTATGAGGATCATTTTCTTCCAGATTGAGGTTAAGCGCGGTATTATTCGCTGGTCCATTTGCGGAATGACAGTGTCCACAATTGATGTCGAGATAGGCTCTGGCTCTTTCCTCAAGGGAATAGGAATCATCATCCCAAACCGGGAGCTTGTCAATTTGGCTGAAATCTTCAGGAAGTCCTTCCAACTTCCCCAGGCTGGCATAATGAACCAGCTGATTCGCTTTTTCACCAGCAAAAACATTTTCTCCGTTGAGATTGCGGATTTTGGGGCCAATGGGCGAGATTTTCCCTGAATTCTGATGACAGCTTTTACAATCGTTATTATCAGGAATCACATAATTGATCACCAGGGTTTCTCCTTCAGGATTCGTCCAGGTAATTTTTTTTGTTCCCCCTAAAATTTCATGGTAAGCTTCCGTTTGCTCATCATTCCAGATATAGGTACCCACTTTCCAGGTGTTCTGATCTTTGACCAGGAGACGAGTTTCAACCAATCGGCGGTTTGGCTGGGTAAGATTTTCGCCTTCCTGGTAAAAGAAGTTCTTGATCAGGATGGTCCCTTCCGGGAATTCGGGTAGTCCGCTTCCCTTGTATATCATTTTTGTATTGGGAGGAAGACGGAAAAAACGGGCTTTGCTGGCGTAATCAGTAAATAATGGGCTGTTTAGCTCATAAGCAATAACTTCATCTACAGGTTCCAGCCGGTTTATATTTCCTTGAAAAAACTGAAATTGAGACAGGGTAGGGTAGAAGGAGAAAGGTGCCTGGGTTGCCGTATGATCTGAAGTTTGGCAAGCCCAGGCCGAGAGAATACACAATGTCAGGGAAAGTGTTCTTACTAGTCTCATTATTTTCATTATTGACAAGAGTATCTGGATAAATCGGTACCTGGATTGCTGAATTGATTTCCTGCATCCAAATTGAGGAAAGTTGTGGAAGAGGCTTCCGAAATGCAGATATTAGAAGGGTTGAGGCCCTCTCCCATGACAACTCCATCATACAAAATGTGTTGAACGCTGGCATGGGACACAGGATCCATTTCTTTGAGTTTTCCGTGTAGCTGGATTATAATCTGCGCCAGTTCGTGCTCGAAAGCGGGATCTGGAAACTCCGCCTGCTTGGAAATCTGATTGTCGTGAACGGATACATTCTTCGGAATCGGATCATAATCAGGGCGGGTTTCCAGAATCGTCGGTTCAACAGTGACGTAACTGACTATCCCGATTGACATGGTATTATTATCTTCGATTTTATTTTCAAAGACTTCTACATCTGAAGTTCTGAGGATGAGCACTCCAGTACCAGGAGCGACATTGCCCACACCGGTAGCGTTATTTGCCGCAGGAGCGAAGTTCTTGTAATTATTATGGTGAATATAATTATTGTATGCGCGGGTGTCCTTACCGTCGTATTTCAGGCCTGGATGATCAAAAATTAATAACCCTCCGGTATTATTGGTCATTTCATTCTCATAGACCTCAGCGGTAATGGTATTTTCAATTTCAATACCCGCAACACAATATTCTACCAGATTATTTTTGACAGTAGCATTAATCGTCTGGCCCACATAAATCCCCGCATCAGAAGCTCCCCGGGCATAACAATTATCAATCAGCACATTTTCACACAAAACCGGATAAATGCCATATCCGCCATTAGTGATTTCTGGTTCTCCATCCCAAACGGTGTGCAGATTCACAAATTCTACATTTTTTCCATTTTTGACCTTAATCAGATCGCCTGCAGATTCCTGAATCCGGATATCTTTAATGGAAAAACCATTTACATTATCAACTCTGAAACCTTCCCCTCCGGAAGCCTGGCCAGAAAAGTCGATAATGGTTTTATCCGGACCTTCCCCCCTGACCGAAATCTGATTTAATGGCCCCTGAATGGAAAGTTTTTCAAAATGATAAGTTCCTTCCTTTAAGATAATTTCAGAATTGTCTTCCAGACCGATGAACGCAGCGCGTATCTCATCCTCTTGTCCGGGAGAAAAGGTATAGCTGTTTTGGTAAGTTGATTGAGCATTTTTGGGGTCGACTTTGCACCCGATTATCAATACAAAAATGATCCCGAGGGATAACAGGAAATTAGATCTTATCATTTGCAAAAAATTTGGTTTGGGCTGCAAATAAAGGCCTGTAATTGCAGATTTTAAAAAGAATGGGGTGAAATGGAGCTATTTGGGGTAAACGTGATGATCCCGATTTAACGACCTTTAATCAATCAGAGCTATGATTCACTCATTCAGGATGGATTATGTATTGTTTCTTCAGTGAAAACTTATTTATTTCAGGGAATGAAAAATTTCTAACAGTAATACTATGAAAACAACCTATTGTATTTGGGTATTTTTTATCCTTACCCCATTTTTTACTTTCAGTCAGGAAATTTACAAGAGTGGATATATCATTGATAAAAATGGTGAAAAAATTTCAGGTCAGATTCGGATCGAAAGTGTTCAGGATCCTTATGAATATTATCAGAAAGTAGTTTTTAAAAAGGGGAATAAAATTACAGAATATTTACCCGATCAAATCAAGGAATTTGGGATTGGTAATTCTCATGTGTTCAGGGCGTTTACTGTCCCGATGCTGGACAAAAATCACCTGGTTCAGGATCATGCTGAAATGCCAAGATTTCTCCGCCAAATGAATGATGGTTCCTTGATTTTGTATGATTTGAGAATGGAAAATCGGTATTGGTCATTTTACTATACCAAAGATGACGGGGAGATTCAGCCATTAAAAATGACAAAGAAAGAAGCGGAAAACCTAAGAACCGAGACAGGTAGCTACCGCTTGTCAGAAAATTTAGAGATCAATGATCCGGTTAATGGAGCTGTGTATAAGACCGAAACGCGTTTTTTCCTGTTTGATAAAGGAATGTTTGAACTTGTCCCACATTTCAAGCAAATATTGATACGTCCGCTTTTTGAATCGGGGTGTGATATTTCTTTTGCTGAGACAATCATGGAGCCAGACCATCGAGCCATTTATAACTATATGAGGAGCCTCCAAAAGTGCCAAAAGTTAAAAGATAATGCTATCAAGAAAAAGGGTACGAGGCTCAATGTTTCCGTTTTAGCGATGGGAAGTACTTTACCGGGGATTCAATCGACTTTTGAAAAACAAAGAGCAATAGGAGGTCTGATTGAGATAAAAGAACTAAACTTTTCATCCAGAGTTAGTTTGGCTTACGGGCGCTTTCTGTTTTCTGAAGGATTTTCCTATTACCTTGATGATTACATTGTCAATTCGAGGCCAACTTTTCGCACGGATACCATGGAAATGAAGATAACGGGGATTTCCAATTTATTGAGGCTAGGGTATCATTTCAGGCCTCAGAAAAATGTCAGGCCCTTCTTATATGCGGGGATTCAAAGGTTTCGTCTGGAGGGAACTGTCCAGGATACGCAGGAGCTTAGACAAGCCAAAGAAGTAGAATTAAGTGTGCATGGAGCGAATGTAGGTGTAGGGCTTGATTACTATTTTCTAAACATAAACCAGCTGAGGCTACAAGTGGGATACGCCAAAGGATTTGAATACTTTATTGGTTATGGATTAAATTTGACCAAATAACAGCTTTGCGTGAGGCTCTTGGAAAAGGTTTTTAAGAATTCCTTTCACTAAGGATGGTTTCGAGTTGAGTCTGATAAGTTGCTGAGACCGGAATTTGAACCTGAGTCAACTTTTTCAGATTCAGCCTGAACCCCCTTTTCCCTCTTTCCATCGAAACGACATTCTCCATATTTACCATAAAAGAGCGATGGGTGCGTACCAACATCGGATGGTTAATCCGGGCAGAAAGCTTTTTTAAATTAGTTCTGATCAATTTTTTTTCCACTTCATCATTATGAAGATAATGCACATTAATGTAGTTGTCTTCTGATTTCAGGAATAATAAATGATCCCATTTAAGGGTAAAAATGACTTTGCCATTTTCATCAGGAAAGTCGATCAGGTTGGGTAATTCAGGTACAGGCTCTTTGGGTTGGTGAGATATAGGTGGAGTTTTTTTTACATTCCGCAAAATCAATATAGCCATGGAGTAAGGAATGATTAATATCAGGAAAGTATATTTCAGGCTGGTAATAAATTCTCCCCAATATCCATCTTCGGATGACTCCGGAGTACCAAACAGGAAAAAGAAAAGAAGAGACAACAGGGTTAACTCCAATAAACTCCAAAGGCAAAACTGCCAAACTTTGAAAGTATTGAGGTTAAACATTTCTCGCAGAATAAATTGGGTTATGTAAAAAACCGGCATTCCGAGTAACCCTCCTGCAAAAATGGGCAAACCACTTCCCCAGGCATTATGATAATTCCACGATTCCAGATTAAATGGATTAAAAAGAAAAATAAAAAAGGCAGAAAATAAACCTGAAAAAACAATGAGAAAAACCTTACTTCGCTTACTGTCCAAAACTGTAAACGGTGCAAAGAGAGGATTTTTGTAGTCGCTTGTTCTCAAGGTTTAGATGTATATTGACACGAGAAGGCACAAATTTAGAAAAACGATTTATTTAAAATAATACCAAAAGCCTGAAAAATAATCAACTTCCAGGTTACGTTTCAGAGATATAAGGATACCAAGAAGTAAATCAATTAACTTTATTTAAGAATATGTCTACATCAAAAAACCAATCAATCCTGTCATTCATTATTGTATCTCTGTTTTCCATTTTGTTTTTCGCCAATACAAGTCAGGCGCAGGTAGATCCTTCTGCTTATGCAAATGGAGTGAAAGCTATTTTGGAATTTAACAGTAAAGGTGAAATTACAGGATTAAAAATGGCTCCTCCGCGCTTTAAAACCCAGCTACATCGCGTTGCAGTAAATCTGAAAGTTGAGAACAATCGGTTGAAAATGGAGCCTCTCGGTATTATCAATGATACGTTAATTTACATTTATATTCGCCAGCCTCTTGCTTTATCTTCCGATATTGCCCGAGCTTTAAAAATCTCTAATCCCAACGAAGCCAAACTGAGCAAAGGGATGATTACCATTAATAATCCCCGAAAAAAACTGGATTTAGCTACAGTGAAACCTTTAAAAATGGAAGGCAGAAATTAAATTTGAAGAACTGTGTTATTCCAAATGATTAACGAGAGAAGGTAAAATTTGCCTTCTCTTTTTTTTGAATATATATGAATGGTTTGAAAAATCCTGTCTGCCGGGCTGGGAAGTTTTAGTGCGCCCCATTGGAATTTGGTTGTATTCAAGGGCAATCCCAATCTTTCCCTGTTGATTATCAGGTATATGTGGATATGACGGTTAAAGCCAATACTACCTGTCTGTTTGTAAGAAATTCTGGACATGAAAATATCTTTGCTTAGATTTAGTCAGTCAAAAACGATGATTCACCATAAACTATTAAAACTATGAACTACGATCGACGCAAATTTGTCCATACATTAGGGGCGATGGCCGCAGGATCACTTATCTTACCTGCCTGGGCCTGTAAAAGTGGCGATTCCGGACAAACACAGGCCGTTGAAACGGCTCTTGATGAAATGGCAAAAGGAAGTCTGGATGCTTTTGGGCTTCAACTTTATACCCTTAGAGATGATTTACCTAAAGATCCGAAAGGGATTCTCAAGCAGATTGCTTCTTTTGGTTATAAACAAATTGAGGGTTATGAGGGAGATAAGGGTATGTTTTGGGGAATGGGACACACGGGATTCAAACAATATTTGGATGAACTGGGAATGGAAATGGTGGCAAGCCATTGCGGTATTGGGGAAGGTTTTGAAGAAAAAGCGGCTCAGGCCGGGGAAATTGGAATGAAATACCTGATTTGCCCATGGATTGGTCCCCAGAAAACGCTGGCAGATTATAAAAAGTTTGCAGACCAATTTAATGAGTGTGGGGAAATCTGCAAGCAGAATGGACTGCGTTTCGCCTATCACAATCACGCCTATACCTTTGAAGAAACAGAAGGTGTTATGCCTCAGGATTTTTTAATGGATAATACAGATCCGGAATTGGTAGACTATGAAATGGATATTTACTGGGTAGTGACCGGTGGTGCTGATCCTGTGGCCTACATGGAAAAATATGGAGATCGGTTCAGGCTCTGCCATGTGAAGGATCGCCTGAAAGACGCCACTCCGGACGAACATGAAGCATCCTGCGATTTGGGAACGGGATCAATTGATTATGCCAAAATTCTGGGCATAGCTTCTCAGAAAGGAATGAAATACTATATTCTGGAGCAGGAAAGGTATGATAATTCAACACCGCTGAAGAGTGCTGAGCATGGAGCGAAGTATTTGAGTCAGTTGGTGTTTGCTTAAGAAAATTCTGCAGGTGCTTTACAAAAAGCACCTGCAGATACTAATTATATTTCTCATTCATATATTCCACCGAAGCAGCAATCAATTCTTTCAGGATTTCTAAATTCACATCCTCCAGCTTATTAAGGTTATCATTATACAGTTATTCCCATGCCTCAGGAAATAAAAGGATTAATCTGAAAGTTCGAGAGGAAAATCTCCAGGGGCCTGTAAGCGTTGGTCATCAGCAAGGCGCTCAAATTGTTTCTGAGCAATTTGAAGCAATACTCTAAAGCGCAATTCCGGATCTACCCCATTATCGATTAACTCTGAGTTGCGGGACTGAAGGTTATTGAGAATATTCAACTCCAAGATACTGGCATGATCCCGAATATTCCCTTTCAGGTCAGGATTTTTTTCCTTCCATTGACGGGCAGTCATACCAAAAACGACTTGATTGATCAAATCAGCCTCGCTGGAGTATGCAAAGGGTTTGTCTGCTTTACTGAGACGGGGAATGATATTTTCCTCAATGGCTTTGGTCTGTAGTGTATAATTGACCTTGGTGAGGAATCGGATTTCATTATATTCAAGATTCAGCCTTTGCGCTTCTTCTGTCTTCAGGCGCTGAAATTCTTTGATCAGATAAAACTTCAATTCAGGACTTAGCCAGGTGGCAAATTCAAAAGCAATGTCCACATGTGCAAAAGTACCTCCATACCGGCCTCTACGCGACTGAATCCCAATGATATTGGCTCTTTCGATCAATTGCTTGGCAGAGATGAAGTTAGCCTCCTGGGACAGTTCAAGTTTAATCCCCTGCATTTGCAGGGGTTTAAAATCGGGATTGTTTTCCTGCTCCCATAACTCGATGAATCTCAGGGTGTTTCCACGTTTCAGCCATGCCTGAATGACGGTATCACTCGTTTGGTTATTGCGCTTCTTTGCTATATCAGTCAAACTGATATAATCCTTATCATCCACCGTTTTGATGGAAACCTCAATTCCTTCAACAATAATTTTCTGCATGGCCATGCCGCAAGATAAGAAAGTTAATCCATGTGAAAAACTTCATGAAGTGGAAAAACCACGGGAGAATTATCCGGGTTGGTTTCCATAATATCAGCCATATAAGCCCACCATTTTTTGACAATAGGGTGGTTGGGGATGAGATTTTCGTCAAAATTATTGGCTAATTTTTGGAAAGCGAATAACGTAAGTGTTTCCGGATCAAGGAAAATGGAGTAGTCGCTGATCCCGCTGGAAGCGAGAAGCTGCGATAATTCTGGCCAGATTTCATCATGACGTTTTTTATATTCCTGCTCAAATCCGGGTTTGAGCTTCATTTTGAAGGCATTTCTGTGCATAAGTTTCTTTTTGGGAAGTTCGTGAATATTTGCGAAAGGGGGAAATAGTGAGAGGGTGTGTTTCCCACAAGGATGTGGGAAATACCGGGAGGGGCGTGTTTGGCGGACATTTTGTCCGGCAAATCTCACGAAAAAAGCCGTTTCGGCTTTTATAATGGCCCACTGAAAGTGGGCGATACTCCCCCCGTTCCCCGGACATCCTGTCCGACCGCTACTCACTTACCAAACTGGTAAAACTGGCGGCCTCAACCCGAAACCTGACCTCCCCATTTTTCACTCTGATCCGTTCCCCCTTCTCCATATTGTGGTTTTTATCAGTTACATACAATCTTAACCCTTTTAGCTTTTCAGGCAATCCGGAAAGCGCCACCTCACGCCCCGGCCCGTCATTTACCAGATGAAAGGCATATCTTCCCTTTCTTGTATCACCCAGGGCAGCGACAAACATCTCATCATTATCACAAGCCAAAGGCATCGCAAAAAGCCCTGGTGGAGTGCTGGCCAATTGCTTCAGGTTCCAAAACCGTTGTGTCGGTCTGAGCGGTCCTTCATTTCCAAAAATTCCCCCACCCGTTAAAGGAGAATAATCAGCAGTAAGTTGCCACTGCAAAATCGTCTGAGGTTGACAAATAGCCAATATTCGGACATAGAGCTTGATTTCCTCCATTGCATAATGGGGTTCTTCAAGTATTCCCGGATAACGCCAGGCTGCAGCATCAATACTTCCTTCTCCTACAATCAACGGGATGTTTAAACGATTTGCAGCATCTGCCCATTCCAGAAGGGTTTCTTTTTTCCACCCACGCCAGGAATGAAAAGAAACAGCACCAATATACTCCCAGGTTGCGGGGTCATTCAGGGCCGCATTAAGAAATCGATATCCATTGGCATCACCGGTATCTCCTAATAATAGCCTGGTTTCTAACCCTCTGGATCGCATATATGCTCCCAAGCCTTTAATGAGTTCTGCATGCTCTTCTGAAGTTTGTAGCACATTTATCCCAATATCAGAT
>JAGQVA010000648.1 GCA_020438265.1 Bacteroidota bacterium | reverse complement strand
GGAAAGACGGCGATCAGGTAAGTATGGAAATGCCTTTTACCCTTCGTCTGGAAACCATGCCTGATAATAAAAACCGTATTGCAGTTATGTACGGACCATTGGTACTGGCGGGAGATTTGGGACCCGTTGACGATCCTGAGGCGCAGGAATTTGATTATGTCCCTGTAATTATGTCTGAAACCCGCGCCCCCGATACGTGGCTGGAGCCTGTTCCTGGTGCAGTGAATACTTTCCGCAGTAAAGAAGTGGGCAATCCCCGCGATATAGAATTCAAGCCTTTTTACAAAACTCACGACCGCCGGTATTCCATTTATTTTGACTTGTTTAACGAAGAAAAATGGGCCGCACATCAGGCTGCTTATCAGGCGGAACAGGAACGAAAAAAAGCGCTGGAAGCTTCTACTTATGATGGGTTCCAGCCCGGAGAAATGCAACCCGAGCGCAATCACAATTTCCAGGGAGACAAACTGAATATCATGGAGGATTTTAAAGGTCGAAAAGCTCGTGGGTCAGAACGGGGAGGCTGGCTATCTTTTGATATGAAAGTTGATTCAGAGATTCCGATGTCGCTGGTTTTGGAATACTGGGGTGGTTTTACCGGCTCTAAAACTTTTGATATTTTGATTGACGGCACTAAAATCGCTACTGATAATATCAGCGGAAAACAGGATGGTTCTTTCATTGATGTTTTTTATCAAATACCTGGGGAATTAACCAAAGGGAAAGAGAAAGTAACTGTAAAACTCGATCCACATACCGGACACCGGGCCGGGCCGTTTTTTTATGCGCGGACAGTGCCGCAAAAAGAGTAAAACCAAGTTACATCTCACGATTTTACGCTTTGAGAAACCTCTCCTTTATGGAGCAGGCCTACAGATTTCGCAGATTCCACGGATAAATTCAATTACTAAGGGTTTAGATCTGTGAAATCCGTGTAATCTGTGGGAGATATTAATGATTATCACGAATGATTTTTCTTACTTTCAGACCTTCCAGGTTTTCGAAAACCTGGAAGGTCTTTGGCTATAATATTTCATTCGTGATAATCACTATTAAGTGTAGCTAAAAATGGATGGCAAAGAAAGTTACATTTTGCCACAGCCATTGAACCAAGAGATAAACAAGCAAATATTATTATGAAAAACATTCTTTTAATTGGCCTTTTCGTTCTTATCTCTCTGCCCTCAATCGCTCAAAAACCGACAACCCTGAAAGTAAAATCGCTGCGTGCTATTATGAGTACCAGTGATGCAGATATCGGTCCCATATTTCTCAAAGCAGGTAAAAAAGCTACCGAAACAGAAGAAGATGATTGTACTCCTCCACCCTGTACTGGCATTATTGATCCATGGACTTGTGAGTGTCATTCTGATCTCAAAGATCCCTGGGAAAACGAACAAATCGCCAGCCAGATGAGAGCAGCTCAACAATTTGAAGCTGCCATTAAGCGTGGCGAGGGTAAAAATCTTTTTCCGCCAAGCATTGTGGATGAAGCGAGGAAAAAGTATCCGGGGAAGTCCCTGAAGGCGATTGTGAGTCGGTTAAATTATTATAGCGCAGCAGTGAAATAAGTTCCTCTTATATAAAAAATCTCAGTATTTATTCTGCGATAACAACAAGGATTAGGCACGTGTGTTTTTGACATACGTGTCTTTTTTTATTGGCTATTGGAAATAGGTTATTCGTGCTAAAAAAATAATTTACTACTAAATTGTAGAACAAATAAAAATATTTCCCCTATATTTGTTCTACAATTTAGAATCATAATGAAAGAAACACGCTTGGGAGACTTTGAAGAAACCATCTTATTGCTGGTGGGAATTCTGGATAAAGAGGCTTATGCATTCAGGATTGCTGAAGAATTTGAAACTCAAACGGAGCGTCCCGTCTCAATCGGGGCAGTACACTCGACCCTGAGCCGTCTGGCTGATAAGGGATTTCTTACCTCGGAAATGGGAGAACCGTCTTCTGAAAGAGGTGGGAGACGAAAGCGAATTTATGCTATTACTGCCAGTGGAAAACAGGCTTTGCTTGATTCCCGGGATTTCAAGGTATCTCTTTGGAATCAGTATCCAGGGCTTTCTTTGGGCTTGAAATTTGGTTTTTAATCCAGAATTCCTATGAATTTTTCCAAACATCACCCTCCCAGAAGAGCAGAAAAATTGCTTGAATGGTTTATCCGCGATGAACTTGCTGAAGAAGTTCTCGGAGATCTGGAAGAAAAGTTCTACGCTGTTCTTGAGGAAAAGTCAGCCTTCAGAGCCAAAATGAATTACTGGTATCAGGTTTTTAACTACCTCAGACCTTTTGCCATCCGCCGTAAAAAACCTTCCTACTCAAATCAATATGCTATGTTTAGAAACTATTCTACCGTTGCCTGGCGCAACCTGTTAAAACACAAAATGTACTCCTTCATCAAAATTGGAGGATTTGCTTTGGGAATTGCCGCCTGTCTGTTGATTTCTCTTTATATCAAAGATGAACTGAGCTATGACAAACAACCTGTTGATCATGGACGAATATACCGGATGCTTAACACCGAAACCGGGCAGGAAAATATCCAGAAATGGACCGCTTTTGCTCCTCCGATTAAGGAAGTGATGGAAAATGATTTTCCTGAAGTTGAGATGGTGGGACGTTTGATTCCTTTTGACTGGTATGATGCGGGGAACAATCAGGTGCGTCGGGAAGATGATCCAACCAATTTGTTTGAACAGGGATTTGTGTATGGAGACCCGGAATTGCTGGAAATTCTGGAAATTCCGATGGTTGCTGGGAGTCGGGAAAATGCGCTTGATGAACCAAATTCTGTGGTCATCACACAACGCAAGGCTGATAAACTCTTTCCAGGAGAAGATGCAGTCGGAAAAACCCTGATTCTCAATGATAATGAAGAAAGACCTTATAAAATTACAGGAATAATACAGAATCGCCCTGCTAATTCTCATCTTCAGTTTGATTATATGCTTACCTTGTCCGGGGTAGAATTTTGGAACGGAGAACAAGCCAGCTGGTGCTGCAGCAATTACAATCCTTATATCAAAGTGAAAGAGGGAGTAGATTTTGCCCGATTGGAGAAGAAGATGGACATCATTCGGGATAATTATCTGGTTCCTTATCTTCGAAGAGCGAAAAACGCAGCGGCAGATGATGTTGCACAAAACCGTGGAGTAGAACTTCAGCCAATCACTGATATTCACCTCAAATCTGAAGGAATCTATGATATCTTTCCGCATAGTGATATTCGCATTGTATGGATTTTTGGAACAATTGCTTTGTTTGTCCTTCTTCTGGCGTGCATTAATTTCATTAATCTTTCTACAGCCAAATCTGCCAATCGTGCCCGTGAAGTTGGCCTGCGTAAGGTTATAGGCTCATTAAGGAGTAATATTATTAATCAGTTTTTGACCGAGTCAGTTATATTCAGCGGAATCTCGTTTTTATTGGGAATTTTTATCGCCAGATTTTTCCTCCCTTATTTTAACACCCTGGCTGACAAAGAGATCTCTTTTCCCTGGCTGGAATGGTGGTTTATTCCTATATTAATTGGCTCCAGTATTATCATTGGTGTATTAGCCGGGATGTATCCTTCCTTCTACCTTTCCTCCTTCAAACCTGTTGATGTACTCAAAGGAACATTAAGCAGAGGTAGCAGAGGTTCTGTACTTCAAAGTACCATGGTTGTCTTTCAATTTGCTACTTCAATTATTCTGATAATCGGAGCAGTAGTGGTCAATCGTCAGATGAGTTTTATTCTCAATTCAAAAATTGGGTTTGATAAAGATCAGGTAATTATTTTACAGGGAACGAATACCATACCTTTTGAAACGAT
>JAGQVA010000647.1 GCA_020438265.1 Bacteroidota bacterium | reverse complement strand
GAGGTGCCTCGCCATTAGCCAGCATGTCAATGGCTTCAGGAGATTTTAAGTAAAGGGCATACAACAAAGCGGCGCTGATCCAGGCCATATAGTGTCCGATATACATTCCCGCTGCCGTTGTCCAGCCGGATGAGGGCGATTTAGCATAACGGAAAACGGTGAGATCTGACATCCCGATATGCATGGCTGCATTACAAAACCACGACCAGAGCAAAACATGCCAGAAAGTATATTTGATTTGTCCGGGGAAAGGATCTCCACCTTCGCCCCATATATTCCAGAAATCGCTGAAAGAAGCAACCCCCAACCCTTTCATCGCTACAATTCCACAAACCAGGAAAACGACTACCATCCATGGAGCGGCGACATTGGCAAATCGGGCGACGGAATTATATCCCCTTGCGGCTACAAGAGAAATAACCGCACCTACGGCCAGTACAACCAATACCCAGGGAAGGCCATTAGGCATGGTGTCGTCCAGTTTGGGCATGTCCATATCAAAAGGAATACCGACGGCAGTAGCAGAGACAGTAATCATGGCGCCAGCCAGGAAACAAAATAATATCCCATTGGCGATATTATACACCGAAACCAGGTTTTTTCCGCAGATTTTTTCCAATTGATAATAGAGGGTTAACCGCTTTTGGGTGGCGATGTGGGCGGTCAGATATCGCCAACTCAATACTGCCAGAAAATTCCCCAGCAAAAGACCTATGATCAGGTCAAAGGCGCTTACACCCGCTGTGAGAAACAAAGGCCCGATCATAAATTCGGTTCCGGCGGCATGCTCACCAGCATACATACCCAAAAAACTTTTCCAGCCTTTCTGTGCCGATGCCGGTACGGGTTGTCGCTCAAATTCCTCAGAGGGCTTCATTTGGGGTTTTACCGCTTGTTCTTCCATAGTTTAATGATTGATTTGTAGGAATGGGAAATGTTTTCTCAGGCCGTAATTCTTTTTCAGGAATTTGCCGCTCAGGTCTTTGTCCGAAACAACCATAGCAGCTCCCAAAGCAGAACCCAGTGAGGCCTGAGTCGTGCGAAATTTATATTGCGGGAAATGATTCGCCAGTAATTTTACATAAATGTCATTATTGGCAAATCCACCGTCGATGTATATTTTTTTGATTTTTTCTGAGCCTAATATCAGTTTCAGGCTATTGATTTGCATATCTACCAGCTTGATCATCAGGTAATGATAAGCCTCTTCAAAACTGTTGAAAATGGAGAGGTCTTCTGGTAAAATATCATCCTGAATATTGGGTCTTAACTCCTTGTACAGGCTTTTATCAAATGTAACTGCCTTTTGATAACTTCTTTCTTTCTGAAAATAATCAATCAGTTTTGCGACCTGGACTTTATGCTCATTTCCCAAAAATAAACGGGAAGATTTAACCTGACTCCCATCGACCCGCAGAAAGCTCAGGCAATCCTGATTTAATTCTGATTCGGTCAGCGGCTCAGTGTTAAACGGGTTCATGCATATACTCCAGGTTCCTGTCGAAATCAGCACAAAAGGTTTCTTTTCCCCTTTCATATAAGGAATCAAAGCCGCAGAACTATCGTGAATGCCTACACCAAATCGGCGCTGTTTCCCCTGGTAATTCAATAAAAAAGCTGAATCGGTAGATACGATGGGAGGCAAAATCCTGTCAATTTCCTCTTCATATACCCAGCGATGATAATCTCCTTTTTTGAAATCCCAAAGTGCTGTATGACAACCAATGCTTGTATATTCACTTACAGGAATCCCTGTAAACAGAAAACTGATGTATTGGGGTAAATGAAGGGCGTATCTGACTTTTTCATAAATCTCCGGTTGGGTGTGTTTGAGGAGATAAATTTGTAAACCCGAATTGAGCATTTCCAGTTTAGGGGATGCTGTTTCCGTAGCGATTGCCAGATCATTCCCATACGCTTTATAAAACTTTTCCAGTATTTCGGGTGGATAGGGTTTTGTATAATTATACAGGGGAGTCAATACCTCGCCCCGGCTATCCAGATAGACAAAACTGGCGCCATAGGTAGAGCAATTAATGGTTGTTACTTCATATTCTTCCGATTCAAGAATTTCCTGAAACTTTTCGCTCACAAACTTTTCAATTGATGCAAGATCATCTGTGGGATAACCATCTTCGTCCTCTATTTCAGGAAAAGTTTCATATACACGATACACCTCTTTGAAATCCTTGTCAAAGAGGAAAAACTTTTTATTGGTCTTGCCAATATCAAAGACTGCGGTAACAGGAGTAGCCATTTTTAGGAGAATAAGTCGTTCGTGAAAACCCTTTTACAAACCGGTAGCAATAGTCGTTTTGCCTCTTTCATCAATGAGATTCTCTCTCACTTTCAATTCTCTGAAACAGTCGATGGGAGAAAGAGCTGCACCATTACGCAGTCGTGCTTCCCTAACCAGAGGACGTACATCCGTCTGGAAGGCTTCTTGTAAAATTTCCTGAGCAAGGGCCGGGTCGTGATTTTGCTGCGCTTCAGCCAGCGCCTGATGATCTATCAATAATGCTTTGGCATGAGCAATCCGAATGGCTTCCAGCGACTGAATCAAATCCTCAATCGGATCCTTGAGGTTATGGCTGGCATCGATCATATAAGCAATGGGTGGATTATTGGCTTCGTTATTGGCCATTCCCCACACCAGCTCATGAAAAATCAGGAAAAGCTGATAAGGTTTGATACTTCCTACGCTCAGGTCATCGTCGCCATATTTACTATCGTTAAAATGAAACCCACCCAATTTTCCGATTCCGAGTAAGGTTGCTACAATTTGTTCAATATTGGTGTTGGGCAAATGATGGCCGAGATCTACCAGACAATAAGCCTTTTCTCCACAAGACTGAGCCAGAAAATGACTGGTTCCCCAATCCTGGATCACGGTTGAATAAAAATTGGGCTCATAAGGTTTGTATTCAATAAACATCTGCCAATCAGCGGGAAGATGTTGATAAATTTCTTTTAAAGAATCGCGTGTGCGAAAGAGATTATGGCGAAAATTGGCCTGACCGGGAAAACTCGTACCATCAGCCAGCCATACGGTGATTGATTTGGAACCCAATTGTTTTCCATATTCAATCACTTCAATATTATGATCGATAGCCAGCTTTCTGCTGTTGTCATCGGAGCTACAAAGCGAACCAAATTTATAAGAATGAAGCTGGCCAGACTGATCCTGAAAAGTGTTAGAATTGACCGCATCAAAAATGAGTCCATGCGAAGCAGCCAGGGATTTGATCTCTCCTGGATTTTTGGGTATATCCCAGGGAATATGCAGAGAAATAGCTCCGGCAGCCTTCGTAAGCGCATGAATCAGTCCCACATCATCAATCTTTTCCTCAAGATTACGCGGCTCACCTCCGCCGGGAAATCGTCCAAAACGCGTTCCTCCGGTACCCAATGCCCAACTGGGAATTGCTACCTGTAAGGCGTTTATTTGGGAAATAAGATTATCCGAATCTATCCCTTTCTGCTCCAGATGTTCAGAAAACAAAGCAAACTGGCGGGTATGTAAATTGAGGTTTAGCTCGTTATGAGCGGAAATCTGAGCGTTGTTAATGCGCATGTGAGTAGTAATTAGATCTCTTCTAATTTAATAATATGTTTGGTTTTTACAATTGGATGTTGGCTATTTGCCTTTAACTAAAAGCCAACAGCTAACAGACAATGACTTAAATAATAGAATAACAAATGATTAAGTATTCTGGACCATTATGGTTTAGGCATACATTTTGCAATTCTATTTATTATCCATTCATATTGAATAACAGAGAATGACTGTAGATTTACCAACTACCAACTTGCCTTCCAACGCGTACACTCCGGCTACTGATTT
>JAGQVA010000646.1 GCA_020438265.1 Bacteroidota bacterium | reverse complement strand
CGATGGAATAAGCAACCGCGATCTGGTTACCCTGCTCAGATCAGGCAAACAGGAGCCTATACAATTCACGTTTGTAAAATTCCGCACCAAACAGCAACTGGCAGATTATGTAGATGAAAAGCTGATGATCAGTGCCAAGGATATCATGGATGTCATGGACGATAAAGATTTTTTGGCAAAAAGAAGTGGATTAACCCCTGAAATAGCTATGGCAATCTTTATTCCCAATACCTATGAAATTTACTGGAATATTTCTGCCGAAGATTTTTACGATCGCATGTTTAAGGAATATAAACGATTCTGGAATGACGAACGCAATAAGAAGCGCGATAGATGGGGGCTTAACCGTCTGGAAGTGATGACGCTAGCCTCTATTGTTGAAGAGGAAACAAATAGAAACGATGAAAAAGCAACCGTGGCAGGTGTTTACCTGAACCGGATTCGCAATAAATGGCCGCTGGAAGCAGATCCTACCGTGAAGTATGCAGTAGGTGATTTTTCTATCAAACGCGTATTAAATGTACATTTACAAGTAGATTCTCCATATAATACGTATCTTTATCCCGGGCTCCCGCCGTCCCCGATTTGTACCCCTTCGATTGCATCCATAGATGCAGTACTCAATGGCGAAAAACATGAATACATGTTTTTCTGCGCTAAAATCGATGGTTCAGGGTACCATCATTTTTCAAAAACCCTGACAGAGCATAATAATTACGCCCGTGAATATCGGGCAATGTTGAATCAGAGAGGAATTAAATAATTAAATTAATGCCACGACTAAGAATTTTTACTCTTGCCTTAGTTTTGGTTGTGAGTCTGGGAAGACTATCTGGCCAAACAACTGATCCGGACGAAAAAGGATATCAGGACGCGAACGTGCTGAGACAGAAATCGGTATTACTCAGGACCGGAGATGATGTCATGTTATCCGCCTACGATCAGAGCCCTCAATTTCCCAACGTAAACATTCTCCCCTATTTCTATGATAAAAAAATCATTGCTTCGATCAAAAAGCTCGAATCCAAAGGAGATGTTGAAGAACTGGATAAAATCCTCCTTCCTTATGTAGAACAATTTGGGGTCACCAATTTTCAGCAGGATTTGCCATTGATATGGCTGGCAGGCAGGGTTAAACATATTCTCGGCGATACTGCCAGGGCAGTTTATTTTTATGAATTGGCGCAAATCCATAACCGTGGACTGGCCATTCCCAAACTGACGTATGACTCGCTGGTATCTGAAACCAATACAGAATGGTTACCCATTGACAAATATTATGAATTACTGGAAGTGAGGAAACGAATTGATCCGATGATTAAATCTAAAAAAGTCCTCCAGAATATGGGACCACGGATTAATTCTGATGATCCTGATTACGCTCCCAGTATGCACCCCTCTGATAGTGTTCTCATTTTTACGTCTCGGAGAGATACTTCAGGGATGAAAAGCAGTGAATTTATTGATCCTTTTCATTCGGTGAATGAAGACCTTTATTTTGCCGAAATTGACTTTATGACAGGTCAATGGAAAGAATCACGGAGACTTTCCGATACCATTAACAGTCAGTTTAATGAAGGTTCAGCCTGTCTGGCAGCCGATGGAAAAACGCTGTTTTTTACCCGTTGCCGTACCGGACGCGGATTTGGAGATTGTGATATTTATTCTGCCATTTATGATCCGACTACTGATTCCTGGATCAATGTTCAGAATCTTGGAAAAAATATCAACTCTGACTCCTGGGACTCTCAGCCCAACCTTTCTCTGGATGGTCAGACTTTGTTTTTCTCCTCCAACCGAAAAGGAGGTTTTGGAGGAACGGATTTATATTATTCCACGCTTAATGAAAAAGGAAAATGGAGCGAGGCGAAAAATATTGGCCCGCTGATTAATACACCGCAAAACGAGGTTACACCCTTTTTTCATAAAATCAACCAGACGCTTTACTTCAGTTCTACAGGACATCTGAAAAACTTCGGAGGTTACGATATCTTTAAATCCCGCTGGATTGGAGACCGTTGGGAATCACCGGATAATGTAGGTCCGCTGGTCAATACGATGGGGAATGAGTATTATTTTTCCATTGATGGCAAAGGAGAAACGATCTTCTACGCCAATTCCAAAGACCCGGAGAAAGACCATGTCAAACAAAACTTTGATCTCTATTCTTTCCCGATGCCCATGGAAGCACGCCCTGATGCGATTGCTGCCTTAAGAGGTTTTCTTGTAGATTCTGTTTCCGGATATACTTTACAGGGAACAGTTATGATCATTGATCTGGAGGACAGCATTGAGGTAGCTCCGAAAAAAATCAATGAATACGGTTATTTTGAATTTGACCTGATTAATAATAAAAGATACAGGATTTATGTGCTTGGAGATAATTTCCTGACTGTCAAAAAAGACATACTGGTGACAGGAGATACAACCTTTCAGGTGCTTACTCAAAGTTTTGAGGAGAATAAACCCATTGTATTTGAAGCACTTAATTTTGGTTCCAATAGTACCAAACTCAAAGCGACGGTAAAGCCTCATTTGGACTATGTTGTGCGGTTTTTGAAGAATTATCCCATGTTTAAGCTGGAAGTCGAAGGACATACTGATTCGGACGGGCGCGCTGAAAGCAATTTAAGTCTTTCCCAAAAACGGGCAGAATCCATTGCTACATATATTATCGAACAGGGAGAGTTTAATCCTGACCGGGTGACTTCCCGGGGATACGGGGAAACCCGCCCGATTGTCCCGAATGATACCGAAGAGAATAAGGAAAAAAACCGTCGGGTAGAGTTTAAACTTACGCTGGATAAATCCTACGAAGGAGACCTGTGGTTGCCTACAAGTGATGAACTCTTTATTGATGAAGAACTTGATCTGATTGACGATGAATTTGATCCCAATGAAGAGTTTGAGTGGAGCGAAGAAGAGCGCAAAAGCTGGGAAGAAGAACTGGATGTTGATCCTGACCTTGATCTGGAAGCAGAACTGGAAGATGATATCTTGAGATTGCTGAAAGACGACGATAATGAGGAGGTGAAAAAGGATCCCGTTAAGAAGGGGAAAGATGGTGGTAGTAGGGATTAATATTGGGTAATATTTGGAACTCACTATCTCGTTGAAAGTCAAAATAGAGAATGGAAAATTACAAATAGAAAAGTGAATTCATTGATGCAGAAAGAGTTTTTCTTGTTAATGGAATCTCCTTTGTAATTTGTAATTTTCTATTCCTTATTTTGACTTAACTTTTTACATTTCCAATAAGTGCCAGAGAATTAAGATCCTGAAAAGTTGTGAAGTGAACTTGGTTTTTAATTAAAATTCCCCATTTACTCCTTCATCCACCTGGAAACCAACGACCTGTTCCCAACATTTACCACAATCATATATAGCCCTGAAGGCAAGCCAGATACATCAAATGAAAGACTCTGAACAAACTGTCCATTCTGGGAAGAAAGCATTTTCCCCTGAAGGTCATAAATACTTCCGCGAACCTCAGGCATATTTTCTTTCAGCTTCATATTCAGTGCATCCCCTGCCGGATTGGGGTAAATGGTTATGTTTTGATCAAACTGCTTTTCTATTCCAACGGCGTCAATCACAAAACAATCAGAAGTATCCACGCAGCTCCCTTTCGTAATCATGACAGCATATTCTCCGTTTTGACTGGCCGTAAATGATTTCCCGCTCGCTCCTGTAACCGGGGCATAACCATTGGCACAATCCAGCCATTGATATTCCGCATTTTCTACCTCGGCAGTGAGGGTAAATCCATTTAGAGAGGCGGTTGCTTCCAGGGTATCAATCACCAGAGAAATTGTCATAAAACTATCGCACATCGCAGCATTGGGA
>JAGQVA010000645.1 GCA_020438265.1 Bacteroidota bacterium | reverse complement strand
TGATATCGTTATGGACGATCAGGGCACACTTTGGATTGCCACCCAAAAGGGGCTGAATTCATTAAAAGAAGGAGTTATTAAATCCTATCATTTTCAGAAAAAAGGAAACCGGGCGTTTCATGCACTCATCCCGATGAATGAAGAGGAATTGCTGATAGCAACTCATTCCGGTACAGCACTTTTTAATAAAGTCGAAAAACGATTTAGCCACTTTTGGGGACAGGAGATTACGGGTACCTGGCAGAAAGGAGCTAAAATCAACTCAAAAGAAGCATTAATTGTGGGAAGGAATAGTTGGCGAAAAATCAATCTTGATAGCCTGAAAAAAGCCATGGAAGCACCTGTTCCTTATCTGATTGGTTTTCAGGTAAATGGAAAGACCCAAAGGTCTCATTCACAAGCCTTGATGGGGTATAATGATTATCTGACGGTGTGGTTGAGTGCACTTCACCTTCAAAACGCGGAAACGTTTAGCATTCAGTACCGATGGGACGAAGACGCTCAATTGTGGCAGCAAGCTCCACAAAATGGCGTCTTACAACTTTCTGGCCTTCGCCAGGGACTTCATACGCTAAAGGTAAGGGTAGAGGACGGAAACGGAATAGTTTCTGGAGAAACGCAACTGCTTCAGGTGAAAGTAACCCCACCATTCTGGCTTTCCTGGCCTTTTATTCTTGGTGTTTTCCTTGTTTTACTGGGAGCTGTCCTGGGAGTGCAACGATACCGTTTTGGGCAACAACAAAAGCAATATGCGATTCGACTGGGTATTGCCGGAGATCTGCATGATGAGGTAGGCTCGGCTCTGGGGAGTATTTTGATTGGTAGTGAACTGGCAGGAAAATTACTGGATGAGGGAAAATCAAAAATGATTATTGAAAATATCAGAGCCATTGCCAGTCAGACCATGCAGAATATGAGCGATATTATTTGGGCGATCCAGCCTCAGCATGATTCTGGCGAAAAACTCACTGTAAAAATGCAGCAAGTGGGAAAGGAGTTATTGATTCAACAGGGGATTCTAATAAACTACCACTTTGAGGCAGCAATAGAATCGTTGTCTTTCTCCATGCAGGCACGGAAAAATCTTATGTTGATCTACAAGGAAGTCCTTCATAATATTTCCAAACATGCAGAAGCTACCCGTGCAGAGGTGGAAATGCACATTCAGCATCGTTATCTGGTTATGAAAATAACAGACAACGGAAAAGGATTTGTGATAGGAAACCATACCGGCAATGGACTCGAAAGTATGCAACGACGAGCCAAAAACCTTTCAGGGAACCTCGCAATCGAGAGCAATCTTGGACAGGGTACAACAGTATCTTTGGAGGTATTATTGGTTAATATAAAATCCTGATTCCCCAAAGCAGAGACTGCTTACCTACGAATATTCGGGATTGAATTAGCGTCAGGTTGGTGATATTTTCGATGCTGATCCTAACCTCAAATCTATGAATACCCGAATAGTCCTTTTTCTTGTAGTCTTTTCCCCCTTTTTTCAATTATACGCCCAAAACGAGACAGAACCCAATAATTCTTTTGCTACTGCCAATACGATAATCTCAGGTAATACCATGACCGGAAACCTCTTATTAACCGGAGGGGATAACTATGATTTTTTTGAAGGAACCCTTACTCCGTTTGGTATTCTTCGAGTGATTATAAAAGGGATTAATCAGGTCTCTGTTGCGAATAGTGTGAGTATGGTTGGATTTTTTGCGGATCAGGCACAATTCTCAGGGTTTAATACAATCTTTCTTCCGGCGGGAACAGGATCCACGGTTACAGACACTTTTTACTTTGAATGTATAGCACCAGGAATTGTCTATTTTCGGATGGAAGCCAATAATTATCTGAACTATGAACTGCGTTTTGATGTGCTGGGCGATTTGGATTTTACTGAACAGGAACCCAATAATACCTTTTTACAAGCCAATTTTCTGCAGGAAGGAGACACAGCAAAAGGATATATCAGTTATGGCAATGGAAGCGGCACCTATGATGGATTTGATTATTACAAAGCTACCTTAAATGATTATGGAACGGTTGAGATCTATTTTGAAGGGATAAATATTAATTCCTCCACGGTAATTCCTGATTTTGTTACCTATTATTCTGACCAGGGGCAGGCAAGCGGTTTTAATTATCTTACCGTTCCGGCTTATTCTACTGTAGCAGACACCTTCCGATATCCTTGTCTGAGCCCGGGAGATTATTATTTCAGGGTAGAATCCAATAGTTGTCTGAAGTACAGACTTTCCTTCAGGGTCATTCATACAATTCAATCCAATGAAACAGAACCCAATAACAGCTTTGCTAATGCCAGCTTATTAATGCCCGGTGATACTGCGAGAGGGCATATTACCCATAGCAATGGTTTCGGTACAAACGATCAGTATGATTTTTGGGTAATTCCTGTTCCCGTTGCTTCACAGATCAAGTTTCATGTTTCTGCTACCGAAACTGCCTATTCGGGAAGTTCTGCTATCGGGTTTATCACGTTTTCCAAAAACCAGGGTCAGATGGCATATAAATATATCAATACAAACAACCTGAATACCTTCCTGGATTCGGTGATTGTGGATTGTTATAATCAGGATACGCTTTACATCAGGGTAGAAGCATCAGGTTGTCATACCTATTCCATAATACCTGAAGTTATAAACCGTAAGCCAATCGCTCAATTTGCCTATGACAGGCTGGGCAATAACATTGGCTTCCGACCAATACTTGACAATATTACCTCCCTGAACTGGAATTTTGATGATGGCACAACCAGTACCTCGCAGTTTCCTCTTCACAATTATCCTTTTGGGAACTGGACCCCACAGTTGATTGCGATTAACTCTGCTTGCAATTATAGTGATACAGCCAGCACATATTTTGAAATTTCAGGTGTTGAATATTATACTCCGCATCGTTCGGGGCAGGGAGGGGACATCTCTTTGCGGGTTTTCGGAGGAAGCCTCACCAGCCAAACCCAGGTCAAACTGATTCAGGGAAGTACAATACTGACACCTGTTGAATCCTATGCAAACCTCGAATCAAATGTCTTCAACGCTATTTTTGATCTTCATCTGGCTGATTCGGGTTATTATGATTTGGAAATAATCATCCCTGGTCAGACTCCTGTATTATACCAGAATGGGTTTTATGTAGAAGGTATTCGTTATCCTGAAACGTATGCCGAGATTATTGGCCCCAATCGATTTCTGGTAGGAAGAGACGCTCCTTTTCGCATAGTAGTGGGAAACAAAGGCAATGTCAATGCAAACGGTGTGGTAGTGGGTTTTGCCTGGCCTGCCAGTGTGGAGGTAAATCTTCTTCATCAGCGAATAAGACAACCTGAGACAGGAAATATGGTAGTCAGTGAGAATGATACGACTTATAGTCTTCCCTATTCAGAAACAGCCTTTACTTACGATTCTCTGAACACAGTGATCCAAATTGACACCCTCAACGGGCAGCCCTTTAGTGGTTTTATGAGAATGATCGTCATTCCTCATATACCACCAGGGGCTACCTACGAGTTGCCATTTACGGTAAAGGCAAACTCCCAGGGCAGTACCCGTTTTTTTGTGTACACTCACCGTCCCAACCTGTTTGGATCGCCTACCACTCCCAACTGGCTGGATATGATTGAAGGGACGGCTTATGAAGCCATAGATTATGTGGATATGGCCGCAGACGGAACCAAAAACGTTCCATTGATTGTCGCTGCCAAAACACTGAAAGTAGGGCAGAAACATATTGCACTTGCCGGAAAGGCTGCCGGAGCTAAGTTCTGGGCATGGTGGGATGGTTACGAAGTGGCAGATGAAACCTATACCGAACTGCTCACGGATTTTGAGGC
>JAGQVA010000644.1 GCA_020438265.1 Bacteroidota bacterium | reverse complement strand
AGAAAATGAATGTATTTGATGAGGTTTTTTAGACATAATTAGATTAAAAAAAAAAAAAAAAAGCGCCTCCATTGAAATATTATTTTTATATACAAATTGTGCTACCTGATAATAACCTCAAACTGGCAAGGCGCATAATAAGTGATATACACACTCTCCGCATCCAGCTTGGGCAAGGCTCCCCGCAACTGCGTCCAGGTATGATGTCGATTTCCGGGACCAAAGATAATTTCATCATTTCCATATTGGTATCTGCCTTCCGAACCCTGAAGAATATAGGCATTTTCAATGCCTGGGACTGTGCGCATACCCGTTAAGATTCCTCCAGGCCGAAACCCCATTTCAAGTGCAACAGGAACATATCTGGACCCATTGATAGTCACTTTCACTTTAAATCCCCGGACGTTATGAGGGCGGATTTCTATTCTGACTGCCAATTCCTGGACCTCACTTTGTGGGCGTTTACTGCGAGGCATCTTTTCCCAATCACCATCATCGGGTAATTCCTCCACAGGAAAAGGTTGATAATAAGGGCCTGTCAGTTCCTGAGTAAGAATCATCGTTTCCCCTTCTTCTTTGATGGGTAGAGAAACAAATTGCCCTTTTCCAAAAAACGCCGTCGCAAGCCTCATTCCCTGCAAAACGGCTTCTCCTTTTTGATAAGTAAAAAAGGTTGGATTATCCGCCAGAATGGTAGCGTCAGTTTCCTTATTGCGAATGCGTATCAAATTGGAATGAGAAAAATTGCGGCGATACACATCGGGAAGCGCTGAGGTTTTGGGCAGGCTTTTCATCAAAAAATCATCTTCCAGAAAATACGGCAAGAATCGGGAAAGTTCTCTGTTCGCAATCAGCGATCGAATGTGGGAGTCCATCGCAGCAAACTGACCATTCTTCTCTTTTAAAGCCATATAACGATAGGAATAATAATAATTCAGTAGCGTGCCCGTCTGGTATTTGTCCTGTCTGCCTGAAGCTTCAGTAGCGATTTCTCCATTGGGATGCATATAATAGAGGGTCATTTCCAGGTTTTTACTTACAGGAGCATATAACTCTGGTTTGTCCAGCAGACGGGCAATCGTGATCAGGCAACGGTTGGTGAGGGGAGAATAAATGTGGGTACTTTTCTCCGTGTATTGCCCATCCGGATCAATATCAATTTTCTCATTTAACCACTGCTCTACCCTATCCACATATCGCGAATCGGGAAATAAGGTATGAATTCTGGCCAAAGCCATCGAAACAACCCAACGGTGATTGGGCGTGTGAATTCCACCTACCCGCAAAGCTTCTCCCGCCTTTTTGAGAAAAACGGACATACGATTCAGAAAAATGATCAGTTTTTCTGATGGTTTTTTGATTCGAGATAATAAGCCATAGGAAATACACAAAGGTTCAACGACAAATCCGGTATCAGGTGGAGAATGAAAATTGGTCGAATACAGATCAATGGTCCCATCCGAATACTGCACCTTATTGAGATAGTCTACCGCTTTTTGCATCCGATCCAATAAATCTTCAGACTGGAAATATGTTGAAGAAGGAGAGACAAAAGCGGCGGTTAGCCTTTGAATAAATCCAGCAGTTCCGCCGGGAGTTTCGATATCATATTGATTGGTAATTCCTCCCAGACCTCTTGCATAAGGAATTGTATTCTGGGTCTTCAACAACTCCGGAATAATCAGGTCATTTTCTTTAATGAGGGCTTCGAGAAAGGCTTGGGGGTTATCCTCCGGGAGGATAAAACTATGATTTTTAATCATGGGCAAAAGAGAAAGGCCCAGTGTCGTGGTTCCTGTAAGAGAAAGGAAATTTCTTCGATGCATAATTTGTAGTTATAGGGAGTTGTTTGTATTTCTATCATCTACCCACCGCTTAACCTGGTTATAAACGTCCAAATCAGTTCCTTCCAAAGAACCCGCTTTCAGGACATAGTGCCATTTCTTACCATCATTCGCATGATAGTAGATCAGTGTCCGCAGTACATTTCTCGGTTTTTCAGATTGGGTTCGCACATAGCTCCATTCTACTTTTTCCACATTTTTTCGGGGAAAATAAAGACAATTTTCCTGTCCATCTTCCGGAAGCATTCGGGCAACCAGGCAGTCATTCGCCATAAACAAACCGTAATGATGCAGATTCTGCGCGCGATTTTTTTTCTCTTTCCGTGCAACAGCGATATCCTTGATAAAACCATAGCCCGCTTTACCCATAAAAATGGTAATGGCTACGATTAAAATAATCAACAAGATTGTCACCAAAATCACGCCCCAGCTTTCACTAAAAACCTTCTTGATAAAATCAATAATTACAAAGGGTTTGACAATGAGGTAATAGTTCAGGTAAAAAATCATCATCGCTGGCACCAATGCCAGGGGAAACATAATTACAGCAAAAATATAGCGGAAAACCATATCATTCTCAATGGGAATGAACCTGCCTTCCTTTTGATGGATGGCACCAGCAGCAAAAGCCTCTCTGAAGGTGGTGGGTAATTGTTCAAAGGAGCAGGGACCAATGGGGGAAATCATAAAAAGTGAATATTAACTGCCGGGCAGATCAAATTCACAAAATCAGTCCATTAAACCAAATTAATTATTGTAGGTAAGCGCCACGATTCTTTCTTCTGTATTTTGACGTGGGCCATAATTACGGCTGGTAGACAGCAATTTCACCTTCATAAAATCACCATAGGAAATAAACTGTAATTCCATCAGGCGATCTTCATGAACCGATAACCAGTGTTGTTCCCCTTTCTCTGTTTCATTAGCTTTAAAAATGTCGCCCTTACAACGGTTGAAGTAATCCAGGGCATTTTGAACTTTGAGGCGGGCAAACTTGTTTTTGGGATAATATTTATTCGTAGAAATTTCGTAAAGCTTATCATCGCGGAATTTATACTCCAAAAAATAACATTTCCCAATCGCACATAATTCATCCGTTTTTTCGGTATCAATTCGAATAATGTAATCCCGGCTTTGTAAAAAAGCCAGCACTTCCTCCCGACTTTGTCCAAAGGGGATAAATTGAGCATTTTGAGCCAACAGGGAAAAGCAGAGGACCATGAGCAAGAGATTCAGCGTAAATCTTTTCATAGGCATCTCTTTAAATGTACTGATCTATGACTGATCAAAAACAGAGATCTGGGGAAATCAGATTTTTCTGTAATGAACTATTTCCAAACGCTGAGGGGTAAGATGATTTCTCAAGGATTTTGGGGAATCATGTATGATAATATACGCATTTTTCCTGAAACTTTGTATCTTTCGACCATAAAATTTCACACACCACCTTGATTTACGGCAAACCATTTATAACTTATCATTCGTTATAGTTAGGAATTTATGTATGCCGAGAAACTATAAGCCGGAAGGCCTAATCCCGTTAGGGATTAAATATTGGTAGCCTATTGCGATTTTCCTTGCTTTTGCGCGCCTTGAGGCGCGCTGGTTTGAGAGAGATTTAGGTACCGTATTTTCTACCGGCTTCGCCTAATATTAAATCCCTAACGGGATTTGCCCATTCGGCAACGTCTAAGTTCTAATAATGATCCTGATAAAGTCAGTTTCCTAATAAATGCCCTTTACGAGATGAACCTAAAATATACCCAAATCCTTCTGCTTGCCTTTTCTGCAATCCTTTTTGTGGCGTGTCAGGGAGAAGTACCCGAAATCAAGGTTTATGAAGTCCCTGCTGAACTTCAGCCTTATGTAGATCTGTTTGAGCAGGAGGCAGCAAAAAGAGGGCAAAATATTACCATTGATAATTTAAGGGTGCTTTATGAAGGAGATTTATTAGATGGGACAGCAGCCGGAACCTGTACCTATCCGCACGTGGATAATCCAATTCCAACCATTCG
>JAGQVA010000643.1 GCA_020438265.1 Bacteroidota bacterium | reverse complement strand
AGGAGTAAAACCTGGCCAGGGATGGTCGGAAACGGTCAGGATACTGCCGTCAATAAAACTCTCTATTTCGCAGATATCCATTTGATTGACCAGAATATCGTCTCCCTTGATTTTGAGATTGACGCCCATGCGTCTGAAGGTTTCTGGAATGATTCCCAGGTGCTGGACTCCCGCATTTTTGATCGTAAGGGTACTCTGAGTCATGGCCGCCATGCCAATAAAACTTCCCACTTCGATCATATCTGCTAAAAGCCGGTGTTCGGTGCCTCCCAGAGATTCCACTCCTTCAATGGTAAGCAGATTACTGCCAATGCCTGAGATTTTGGCTCCCATTCGATTGAGCATACCACATAACTGCTGTAAATAGGGTTCACATGCAGCGTGATAAATCTGGGTTGTTCCCTGGGCGAGAGAAGCTGCCATCACGAGGTTTGCAGTTCCTGTGACTGAAGCCTCATCCAGCAACATATATTTTCCTTTGAGCCGTCCATGCGCGGAAACGTGATAAATTCCCTCTTTACGGTCATAATCAAAACGTGCTCCCAGCTGCTGGAATCCCCAGAAGTGCGTGTCAAGGCGCCTCCGACCAATTTTGTCGCCTCCCGGACGGGAGATAGACGCATGCCCAAAACGGGCCAGCAGAGGACCTACCAGCATAATCGAACCACGTAAAGCGCGAGCCTTGTGACTAAATTCTGGTGAAACCAGATAGTCCTGATCAAGATCATCTGCCTGAAACTTGTATGAATCTTTGGACAACCTTTCGACCTTTACTCCCATAGATTTGAGAATGTCAATGAGTTTGTTGACATCAACAATATCGGGAAGATTGGTGATTATTACCGGCTCTGGTGTGAGAAGAACCGCGCAAAGAATCTGAAGCGCTTCGTTTTTTGCTCCCTGGGGAACAATTTCACCATGAAGGCGATGGCCGCCTTCCACTTCAAAATATTCCATGAATATGATTAATTATTTTCGTCTGCGTTTGTTAATCTTGTTGTTATTATTATTGTTACGCTTACCGCCTTTATTGGTGTTTTTCCCATTGTGCTTGCTACGAGGGCGCTGATTGTGAGGGCTGCTCTGATTCTGGGGAACTTTATTAAGCGTAAAATCGCCAATGCCTACATGTAATTTACCTTTAGCCATTTCATTGATATGATTAGCCAGAGTTTGTTCCAGTGCAGTATCACGATGGCTGGATGTACTAAACAGTTGCATCGTATTGGCGATGGAATTGATGTAAGCGTTGCGGGTTTCCTCGTCTTCTATTTCAGCTGCTTTTTGAATCATCAACTGAATATTGGCTCCGTATTGGCGATAGCGTGGTCTGACATTATTATAACCAATACTTTTGGTAACGGGAGACTGTGATGTGTTTCTTTCAGGAACGGGGAAAGGGGCTTCCACATCCAGGTCATACCCACTAATCTGAAATAATGACTCCCACAGTTTTTGTTTAAAGTCAGGATTATCTTTTATACTTGGATTAAGACTTCCCATGATACGGATAATTTCATGAGCAACGTGCGTCCGGGTCTCTCTATCCTCAATGCTTTTGGCATACTCAACCATGGATTGAATATTCCTGCCATACTCCCGCAGTTTCAGCGGAATGTCCGTAAGTTTATAATTCATATGAAAATTGTAATAACTTCCTGTCTATCTATGTCTCTCTTGTATGAAAATGATGTGAAAAATAATGGTGAAATGTTTTTCTGTGTAGAGACAGGTTCAGAACAGATCTTTCTACAAAGAACCAAAAAATAATTTAAACATTCAAACGATTTGTAGCTTTGCGTATTTGAGCAACAGGACTTTTTTTCCTTTTCCGTCAAAAAAAACGGTTGCTTTTTTACCCGTGCTGCTTCCTTCTACTGCCAAAACCTTACCAGTTCCAAATTTTTGGTGTTTTACCCTGATTCCGGCAATAATTTCTTCGGGTTTGGCTGGTGTAAAATCTGTATTTTCTGAAGAAACGGCGGTTCGGGGAGATATCCTGACATTTTGTTTTACGGGTTCCCTGCGGGATGCTGCTGTCCTTCCTGCTTCCCTGCGAATGATCTGAGGTCTGGCCAGATATCGCTCATCAATTTCATGAAGGAAACGACTGGGTTCATTAAACTGAATATTCCCAAAACGGTAGCGGGATTTGGCATGGGTCATAGTCAGTTTTTTCTCAGCCCGGGTAACCGCTACATAGAACAGTCTCCGCTCTTCTTCCAAATCAGCCCGGGTTTCCATAGAAAGCGCACTTGGGAATATATTTTCCTCCATTCCTACCAAAAACACGGATTTAAATTCGAGTCCTTTAGCCGAGTGAATGGTCATCAGGGTGATAAAGTCGGGATTATCGATTTTCTGATCTTTATCTGTAAAAAGGGAAATATCTGCCAGAAAACTTTCCAGAGATACGTCATCCGCATCAGATTCCTCTACAAATCCCTGGGCAGAGTTAAGCAATTCCTGTACGTTTTCCCAGCGGCCTAATCCTTCAATAGAATTCTCTGAATGCAAATCCTTGAGGATTCCCGATTGTTTGGCAATATGCGCAGCTGTATCGTAAGCATCATTATTTTTGGCGATGACGCCAAAACTTTTGATCATAGTAGCAAAGTCAGATACAGCCGTAGCCGCCCGTGGACTTAAACCTGTGTTTTGAACATCCTCTATAACATCCCACAAAGATTTGCTTTGCTCACCTGCTAAAACTGTCAACTTCTCAATAGTCGTTTTACCAATTCCCCGGGTAGGATAATTAATTACTCGCAGAATGGCCTGTTCGTCCTGAGGATTGATAGCCAGACGCATATAGGCAACAACATCCTTGACCTCTTTTCTCTGATAAAAAGAAAGTCCTCCAAATACCTGGTAAGTTAGCCCTGTTCGCCTCAATTCATCCTCCAATGCCCTTGATTGTGCATTGGTGCGGTACAGAATGGCAAAATCTTTATTGAAAAAGTTGAGCATTTGTTTTTGCTCACGAATAATGCTGCTGACTTGTTTTGCTTCGTCCTGTTCGGAGGCAGCCTCCAGAACCAGGATCTTTTCCCCTTCTTCATTTTCTGTAAATACCCTCTTCTCTATCTGATCTTTATTTCGGGAAATAATAGAATTGGCTGCATTGACGATATTCCTGGTGGAACGGTAGTTTTGTTCCAGCTTAAAGATTTTGAGATCGGGATAATGCTTTTTGAGGTTGAGAATATTCTGAATATTGGCACCCCGGAAAGCATAGATACTTTGGGCATCATCCCCTACCACACAGATATTTTCATGAACAGCAGCCAGTTTATTGGTCAGGATAAACTGGGCCATATTCGTATCCTGATATTCATCCACCATAATGTATTTAAATCTGTGCTGGTATTTATGGAGAACATCGGGAAAGGTATTAAAAAGCAGAATAGGTTTTAGCAGCAAATCATCGAAATCCATTGCGTTGGATTTTCGCAGGCGGATTTCATAGCTCTGATAGACTTTTGCGACTTTCAGGTTAAAGTCATCTACTGCATTATCGATATATTCTTTGGGCATCACCATCCGGCTTTTGGCCATGCTGATGGCGTTGCGGATAATGGTGGGTTTATAGATTTTATCGTTGAGATTTTGTTCTTTGAGAATGGCTTTAATCTGCCTCAGAGAGTCATCGCTGTCATAGATCGTAAAGGAACTGGTATAGCCAATCTTTTCGGCTTCAATTCTCAAAATTCTCGAAAAAATAGAGTGAAAGGTACCCATGATCAGGCTTTTCGCTTCCGGTCCGATGAGATGAAAAATACGCTCTTTCATCTCCTTGGCTGCTTTATTGGTAAAAGTCAAAGCCAGAAGCTCCTGGGGGTCTGCCAATCCCTGGGAAAGAATAAA
>JAGQVA010000642.1 GCA_020438265.1 Bacteroidota bacterium | reverse complement strand
TATCTTTTCTGTTTCTTCAGCGGAAAAGTAATACATTGAGACGAGCCTCCCAACATGAGGACCAAAAATTCGTAACGAAAGGGATTTAGTATTGGATTGTTATTCAAATAAAATGAAGATTAAAGAGTGCAGACTGAAAAATAAAGAAGTAAGTGGAAAGACAATATTATTTTTTACTAAAAAGGTGCTGTCACCCTGAGCGAAGTCGAAGGGACTAAGGATACGGAAGCATTTTTTAACCATACGCAAGCCCATAGGCCCTTCGACTTCGCTCAGGGTGACAACCAAAGTTGTATATATTATAATATTGTCCACTCACTTACTATTAACTTTTCTATTTGTAATTTTCTATTCCTTATTTTTAATTAAAGTCAAATTTGCCCAGGCACTTATTTGAATTGTATTAATTTTAACTTTAAGATTCTTCGATGAAATTAAAATATAATTCCCCGGTCGTACTTACCTACACATTAATCTGCACTGCAGTATTATTTGTCAGTACCTTTTTCGGAATAGAACTCCGTCCTCTTTTTACCATTATGTCTAATCCGGACTTCTCAGATCCGGTTACCTATTTCAGGTTTTTTTCTCATATCATAGGACATGGGGACTGGGCACATTTGGTTGGGAATTTTACCTTTATCCTGCTTTTAGGGCCTATTTTGGAGGAAAAGTATGGTTCACGAGACCTGTTAATCATGATTTTGGTGACAGCCTTAATTACGGGAATTCTGCATATTATCTTCTTTAGTGAAGGACTTTTAGGCGCCAGTGGAGTGGTGTTTATGATGATTCTGCTGAGTTCTGTTACCAATTCCAAAGGAGGAATTCCCATGACTTTTATTCTGGTTGTGATTCTTTTCCTTGGCAAAGAAGTGATAGAAGCCCTGGGCGATGATAATATCTCTCAATTTGCCCATATCATTGGGGGAATCCTCGGAGGTGTTTTTGGTTTTTTCCTGGAAAATGGAGGGAAGCAAAAGACAACCGGGGTTTAAACCTGATTTTTTCCTACTTTCGCACCCAATATGGAATTTGATCTGATTAGCAGAGATGATCAATCTTCGGCGAGAGCAGGATTGATCACCACCGAGCATGGAAAAATAGAAACACCGATCTTTATGCCGGTCGGGACTGTAGGAAGCGTAAAAGCTGTTTCGCAGCAGGAATTAATCGACTCAGTTGAGGCTCAGATTATACTGGGTAATACCTATCACCTTTTTTTACGACCAGGAAAAGAAGTGCTGTATGAAGCTGGTGGTTTGCATAAGTTTATGCACTGGAATCGGCCTGTTTTAACCGATAGCGGTGGATATCAGGTTTACAGTCTGGCAGGAAACCGAAAACTTACCGAAGAAGGCGTAACTTTCTCCAATCACATCAATGGTTCCAAACATTTATTCACTCCCGAGGAAGTCATAGATATTCAGCGGATTATTGGTTCTGACATTATGATGGTGCTGGATGAGTGCCCTCCTTATCCCTCTGATTATGAATATGCCAAAAAGTCCATGGGACTGACACATCGTTGGGCGGAGCGTTGTAAAAAACATCATGAAAGTCAGGGACCTCTTTACGGGTATGAGCAGAATCTTTTTCCTATTATTCAGGGAGGAACTTATAAAGATTTACGGTTAGAATCGACGGAATTTGTAGCGGAACTGGATCTCCCCGGTCATGCGATTGGTGGGCTGTCAGTAGGAGAGCCCGCAGAAATCATGTACGAACTCACTGCGCTTTCCTGCGAAATTTTGCCTCAATACAAACCCCGCTACCTGATGGGCGTGGGAACTCCGGTGAATCTATTAGAATGTATCGCTTTGGGCGTAGATATGTTTGACTGCGTTTTACCCACCCGAAATGCCCGACATGGACTTATTTATACCCGTCACGGTATCCGGAATATGAAAAACCAGAAGTATGAGAAGGATTTTTCACCTCTTGATCCCGATGGTGATTGTTTGGTGGACCATTATTATTCCAAAGCTTATGTCCGACATTTATTTAAAGCTCAGGAATATCTGGCTCTTCAGATTGCCAGTGTGCATAATCTTCATTTTTTCCTTTGGCTGGTTGGTGAAGCGAGAAGGCAGATTTTGGCGAATACCTTTTCTTCATGGAAGGATGAGATGGTGAAGAAGTTGGGGCAGCGGCTATAAAATGAAATAAAACCTATTTTCACAAGCTTTTAGGCACTTCAAATAATTATTCCGATATTTGCCCGCCTGTTTGACAGAGACAGAATGTCATTTTGATAATTGCTCTTCTGTCAGATTGTACGTCTTGCCATGACAAAATTGTCAGGTTTTTCCCAATGGCATATTTTTCGAAGGTCGGACTACGTGAACAAATTTAAAAAGGTTACAAATTTATAAATCTCAAATCAACTATGGCATTGAACATTAAACCATTAGCTGACAGAGTGCTGGTACAACCAGCGCCTGCTGAAGAAAAAACAGCTTCTGGTATCATCATCCCCGATACCGCTAAAGAAAAACCTCAGAAAGGTAAAGTTGTCGCAGTAGGTCCTGGTAAAAAAGACGAACCTACTACTGTTGCTGTTGGAGATACCGTTCTGTACGGCAAATACTCTGGAACAGAAATCAACATCGACGGAACTGATTATCTCATGATGAGAGAGTCAGACATTCTTGCAGTTGTTTAATTTTCCACTAAATCAAAACAGATTAAACTTAAAAATCCTAAAATAAGCTATGGCTAAAAAAATAGAATTTCAGGTTAATGCACGTGACAGACTGAAAAGAGGCGTGGACGCATTGGCTAACACAGTTAAGGTTACCCTGGGTCCGAAAGGAAGAAACGTGGTAATCGATAAGAAATTTGGCGCTCCTGCTATCACTAAAGATGGTGTTACAGTTGCCAAAGAAATTGAATTGGCTGATCCCGTTGAAAACATGGGAGCTCAGATGGTAAAAGAAGTTGCTTCTAAAACTGCTGATATCGCAGGTGATGGTACTACCACTGCTACTTTGCTGGCACAGGCTATCGTGAGAGAAGGACTGAAAAACGTTACCGCCGGAGCCAATCCAATGGAACTGAAAAAAGGAATCGAAGAAGCTACCAAAGTTGTTGTAGCTGAATTGAAAAAAATGTCCAAGACTATTGGCGATTCCAAAGAAATTGCTCAGGTAGCTACTATTTCTTCTAATAATGATGAAGAAATCGGTTCTTTCATCGCCGGAGCAATGGAAAAAGTAGGAAAAGACGGAGTTATCACTGTAGAAGAAGCCAGAGGTCTGGAAACTTACCTCGACGTGGTTGAAGGTATGCAGTTTGACCGTGGTTACCTCTCTCCATACTTTGTAACCAATACAGACAATATGGAAGTAGAGCTGGAAAGTCCTTTTATCCTGCTTTACGACAAAAAGATCTCTCAAATGAAAGATCTTCTCCCAGTATTGGAGCAAACTGTACAGACCGGCCGTCCATTATTGATCATCGCTGAAGATGTTGATGGTGAAGCATTGGCTACGCTGGTTGTTAACAAAATCCGTGGTTCTCTGAAAGTAGCTGCTGTAAAAGCTCCTGGTTTCGGTGACCGCAGGAAAGCTATGCTGGAAGATATCGCTATCCTGACTGGTGGTGTGGTAGTTTCTGAAGAAAGAGGTTTCAAACTCGAAAACACTACATTGGATATGCTGGGTGCTACCAAAAAAGTTACCATTGACAAAGACAATACAACCATTGTTAATGGAGCCGGAGACGAAGCAAATATCAATGCCAGAATCAACCAGATCAAAACTCAAATTGAAAATACTACTTCTGATTACGACCGTGAAAAACTGCAGGAACGCCTTGCCAAACTTTCCGGTGGTGTAGCTGTCCTGTATGTAGGTGCTGCAACAGAAGT
>JAGQVA010000641.1 GCA_020438265.1 Bacteroidota bacterium | reverse complement strand
CTTACTAATTTTCACGAAAAACAACTCTACCGAATCGACCATTATCTTGGCAAGGAAACCGTTCAAAATCTCCTGGTAACCCGTTTTTCAAACGGAATCTTTGAGCCTCTCTGGAACCGAAATTATATCCACCATGTGGAGATTACTTCGGCCGAGGATATTGGGGTAGGGGACAGAGGCGGATATTACGATGGTTCAGGAGCATTGCGAGATATGTTGCAAAACCATTTACTCCAACTCGTTGGAATGGTGGCAATGGAACCCCCCGTTGTCGTAGATGCAGATGCCACTCGTAATGAAATCCTGAAAGTTTTTCAATCATTGAGACCTATTAAGGAAGAAGATGTTTCCCGTTTTGTGATTCGGGGGCAATACATCGAATCTGTTGTGAAAGGTGAGAAAATAAAAGGTTATCGGCAGGAAAAAGGTGTTGCTGATGACTCCCGTACCCCAACCTATGTAGCGATGAAATTCTATATTGATAACTGGCGTTGGGGAGGTGTACCTTTTTATATAAGAACAGGAAAAAGATTACCAACACGGGTAACCGAAATTGTCATTCATTTTAAAGAAACGCCGCATCACCTTTTTTCAGGAACGGGGAATAACCAGCTTATTATCAGGATTCAACCCAATGAGGGAATTCTTGTAAAATTTGGTATGAAAATTCCTGGTGCCGGGTTTCGTGTGGAGCAAGTGAATATGGATTTTCACTACGCAGATTTGGCTGATTCTTATGTTCCCAGTGCTTATGAAAGGTTGCTTCTCGATGCCATGCTGGGTGATGCCACATTATATGCCCGTGGAGACGCTGTTGAAGCCGCCTGGGAGTTTGTTAATCCGATTCTGGAGGCATGGAAACACGACGCTTCTATTCCCGTCTATGGTTATCCCGCTGGTACCTGGGGTCCGGAACATGCTGATGACATGATTGAGGGAGAGGATCTTACCTGGCGTTATCCGTGCAGGAATCTGGCTGATGATGGGAAATATTGTGAACTATAGGTAATCGGACTTTGTTAAAGAATAAATGGTGGAGTAATTAGCCGGAGGCTTTTATGATGTTATGTCACCCTGAGCGAAGTCGAAGGACCTATTGACTTGCGTATGATTGAAAAACGCACTTCTCAGTACTTAGGCCCTTCGACTACGCTCAGGGTGACAAACCTTTTTAAATTTACTTCCCTTAAAAAAACGTATTTTACTATTTGCTCATTTACAAATTCCGATTTTCTTTCTTTATCTGCTCTATTCAAACCTGAAAAAATAATCCCAAAACCTTCGAATGAACCAAAAAATACAAACCTACCCCACCAAAACCGAACTGGTAGAAGCGTTATCCCTACTTCTCGAATCAGAAACCCAAAATTCGGGAGAATTCCATCTCTGTCTTTCCGGAGGCAGCACCCCCAAACAATGGTTCACCTATCTGGCGGATCATTATGCAGATAAAATTCCCTGGGGAAGCATCCACTTTTGGTGGGGCGATGAGCGTTGTGTGCCTCCGGACAATTTGGAGAGTAATTTTGGGGAAGCTCAAAGACTATTATTTGACCAGGTTCCGGTGCCTTCAGACCATATTCACCGTGTATTGGGAGAAAAAGATCCCGAAGCCGCTCTTCTGGATTATGAAAGGGAAATAAGAGAATGGGTTCCTTTTCATCAAGATATTCCCGTTTTTGATCTGATGATTTTGGGAATGGGAGAAGATGGCCATACAGCCTCTATTTTTCCCAATCAAATGGAACTGCTGAATGCAGATTCTATTTGCGCAGTAGCAACTCATCCTCAATCTGGCCAAAAGAGAATTACCCTTACAGGACCGGTCATCAACCAGGCGTGGAAAGTCGTTTTCCTGGTAGCCGGAGCCTCCAAGGCAGAAAAAATTGCAGAAATACATGGTTCCTCATCATCGGATAAAGTTTACCCGGCAGGATTGATTCAGCCTGTAAATGGCCCGGCAATCTGGATGCTAGACCAGCCAGCTGCCCAATTACTTGAGTAAATCCTTGTAAATATTTCGGCTTTTTGTAATTTTAGCCGAAATCTGAACGAAATGTCCAGAGAATTGACCAGGCAGATAGCCATCATATCACTCACCGTTATTTTTTTGATAGGAAGTTGGGCTTACTATCAGTATCGGTCTATCCTTGGTCGGTTGGATGGTGTTTCTATGCCCGAAAGAGTTAATTCGCTTCCTTCTGATACAACGCCGATTGATACCCATGCAATGGATTCGTTGATGGTAGACTCTACAGAGGTTGATAGCAGTGAATTTGCTGATACTTCAGATCCATACACTCCCATCAACTGGTTTGAAGAAAATTTCCAGGCAGAGCAGTTTGTTTCCCCTTCTTCAAAATATCGCCCCTGGGTGCGCTGGTATTGGCCTTCTCATCATGTCGATCGGCTGGAATTAATCAGGGAAATCGACCAGTTTTACCACCAGGGCATAGGAGGAGTGGAAATTCACGCAACTGCGGCGGGGCTTGATCCGAAAACCCTGTCTGCATCATCCGGATTACATGACGATTTTTCCCCTATTTATTTTCATAATGTAAAACTGGCAATTACAGAACTCCGAAAAAGAGGGATGGAGGCGGATTTGTTTTTGGGAGATGGTGGGACGCATATTTCTGTGGAAAAAAACCTGAAAACCCTTGCTTTCTCCGAAGTTCATGTGCTGGGAGGGAAAAAAGTGGAAATGGAAATCCCCGGTCCAAAAATTCCGGCGTCATATCTTTTATCTGCCTGGGCCGAAAATCAATACGAAAATCAGTTGGGAGAATGGCTTGATTTTTACCCTGATCAGGCGGAATTAATTACGCTGATTGCTTCCAAAACCCTGGATGAAAACCGTACTTTTATTGACCTTGATTTAAATGATTATATCCAGCTGGATTTTGATTCGCTGTATTTGATTAATGAGTTTTTGGTTGAAGACAGAAAATTGGTTTGGGATGCTCCTCCGGGATTTTGGAAACTGATAGCCATTTATCAGATGCCAACGGGGATGAAACCCATTTTGTCAAGTGTTTCTGATGCAGGGCTCACACGGAATTTTCTTGATTCAGCGGCAAATCGCCATCATTATGAATATATCCTCAAAGATAAAGGGGAACTAACCGAATTTTTTGGAAACGGACTGAGAGGGATCTTTCAGCAACGCAAAGACCTGATGGCAGAAAATCTGTTCTCCAAGGAAACCTTACCACAGTTTTCGGATGAATATTCCTATGATTTGTTACCTTATCTTCCTTCACTTTTATATCCAGGTCAAAATAACTCTCTGATGGAAGCGCTGGAAATCAAACGTCATCCCGAATATGTCATTACTGAAGCTGATGAACGGATAAGACGTGATTATGAGACGATTAACTCCCATTTGTTAAACCAACGTTTTTATTCCTATTCGGCTTCGTGGTTTTCAAATCATGGTCTGATTCACCGAACACAACCTTTCGGATTTAATTTTGATATTATTCGTGCGGCAGGAAATACCCCTATTCCGGAGACAAGTCAGTTTTATGGTGGAGGAAGTGAATTATTTCTCAAAATGGTGGTTTCCGGAGCCAATCTTTACCAGCGAAATCTGGTTAGTGCCCAGGCACTTTCTCACCCCTTCCAGGCCGGAACGATGGCTCCCTGGAAAATGAAACTTGCCGTTGATAAATTATTTACTACCGGAGTGAATCACCTGGTTTTGGATGGTGCGCCCTATCAAAAAGTGAAAGGAAATTATACCGAAACAGGTTGGAACCCTTTTCTCTCTCCTTATTTCCCCTATCCGTTTTCCTCTTCAATTTCCGAAAAATCACCTTTTTGGGAGCATTTTCCCGAAATGAATGCATATATGAGTCGGTGCCAGTATATGCTCA
>JAGQVA010000640.1 GCA_020438265.1 Bacteroidota bacterium | reverse complement strand
GGAAAAGTGGGTTTTCATAAACAATGGAATGGTCAGACTTTGAAGGAGGAAAATAGCTGCCGTGTGTGGCAATGTGAAGGATAGCAGGAGCATTTTCTCCGGACAACTGCCTGAGATTGGATTCTGTAGCTTCCTCTTCTGTGTAAATAAGGGATTCCCAACGGTGTTTTTTGAAAATTTTTCCAATTTTCCGGACTTCTTTTTTGGTTGCTTCCAGTTTGGGGTATCCCGATCTTCGCGATAAACCGGAGAGGTTGCCGCGATGAATAATTGGTAAATAATCCGAATAATCAGGAGCAAATCCTTCTGCCTTTCCTGATAAGATGTCTTCCTCTTCATTTTTGCTACCTGGTTGTATGTGTAAATCAAAATCAGCTCCTCCAACCAAAGCAATCGTCGCTCCCTGGGTAGGAACAAATGACTGATTCTGATGAATAAAATCTCTTAATGAACCATAATAATGAAAAGCGTACTGGTCAATCATCGTCGTTCCTTTGTTGGCCAGCGCTTCAAAACTGAGATTGTGGAGCAACCCGTCCGGAGCCAAATGCAGGGTCTTTACACCATTCAGCAGAGAGGTAAATGGTGCCCAGACCAATTGAAATAATTGTTCTCTTTTTCTCGGATCTGAAATATATCCGGGAATACCGGATTGCGGCCTGATAAGGGGTTTGAGCTGATACTCTTCACAGAGTCGTACCAGATGAGGATGTGTATCCTGAGAACGAACCACAAGGGCACAATAAAAAACAGAATCCGTCCAGGTAAGACCGTTAAAACAAGGAACCCTGAAAAAAGAAATCGCAGCTTCATGCTCTCCCAGTGAAGCCATGACATCCTGCCATTTGTATGGGTCCGAGGTTGTAAGATCTCCCAAATTTAGCGCATAGGTATGTAACCTTTTTTCGATCTTATCTGCTTTCAACTGAAGAGAGGTAATACTGTTCTCATGTTTGTCCAATTCTTCATTTTCAAGTACAGAAAGATCGGAAATCTGTTTTCTGAGAAATCGCCAGTGATCGTAAAGAGATAAAACGACACTGTCATTCGCCTCCATAAAAACCTGTCTGATTTTTCGGTTTGTCGAGAGAGATAACCCTTTGGTTGCGAGTGTTAAGTCAAATGCTTTTTCAGCTAATTCCGGGTACGAATGAGCATAGTGAAGCAAAAAAGAGTTTAATGTTCTGATCGATTTGATTAAATGATTATTTCTATAAAAAAGCTGTTCTGCTTCACTGAGATAAGGATAAATATGGGTTATATTATCAATCAAAAGACTATCCAAAACGAGAAAATCCCGAATCGCCATTTCCGGTTTATCCATTTGCCAGTAAATCTTTCCTCTCTCAAGTAACGCTTCACTGTAAAGGGTATGGGGATTGGAAATGATCTTCTGATCCAGAACTGTGGAATAGGTCGCTATTGCCTGACCAATCTGCCCAAGGGCAGTGTAAATTTCTGCCTGCAAAATCACAGCCGACTGGAAGTGAAAGTTATCTGGAGAAAGACTGGTTCGATATATCTCAATCGCTTGTTTGATAAGAGAATCCGCCTGTTGCGTATTTCCCATCAGGAAATGAACCCTGGCCAGTTTTTGGATGCTATTGGCATAAAAATGATGTCGGGAACCAAATATTTTTTCGTTGACTTTTAAAGCATTTTCAGCGTAATTTTTCGCTTCCTCATATTTCTCCAAACGAATCTGAATGGTCGAAGACATATCCATGGCTTTTGCATAGCTGGAATGCTCAGTTCCGTAAAGCGCCTGATTGAATTGAGATGATTTTTCTACATATTCCTGGGCTAATTCGTATTTCCCCAAAATCAGTTGAATAGAAGCGAGTAAATACAGGGTTTTGACAAAATGGATGTCCCTGTCTGTGGTATCCTGGAGACGCCCCGCAGCCTCAAATTCTCTTGTATAAACTATTTTGGCTCTTTCATGGATGGCTAAAGCTTCTAATAAGATGGTTTCTGCCTTACCATACCAACCGGGCTGAATATATATTTCCGCCAGATTAGTCATGAAAATCGCATTGAGTTGATCATCCTTACCCATGATTTCCTGACAAGCCTGAATCGACTGGATGGAATACTCCTCGGATCGTTCAAAATCTCCCAGGTTATTATAGATTGTACTCAGGTTGTGCAGGTCAAGAATATGGTCGAGGGTATCTTTTTCAATGAGTTTTTGATGTAGTTCTGCAATTTCATAAGCAACAGGAAGGGCTTTTTCATAAAACCCCCATTTGAAGTACATGCCCTGGAGGAGATCGATACTTTTGAGGTATTCAAAGCTGTTTTCGCCATATTTTTGATTTGTAAATGAAATAAATTGATGAATGAGTGATTCTGCTACTTCAAATTCCTCGCGATCAATATGATACCAGATGACTGTATCCCATTTCCCTATTGTTTGCAAACTGTCGGGATATGCCTGACTCATAAGATTCCGTTGAGAAAAAATAATCAGGAGAAAAAGGACTATGCAGGACATGTTAAGAGACTTTGACAAGAACAAGGCATAAGTTTTTGACTTTTTCATGACAGGACTATATAGAAACGGTCGCGAATCCATGGAATAGGAACCCTTTTATGCTATGAATCCTCAGTGATCAGGCAGGATCTCCTTACTTAAATTAATGAATTTCGGAGGAAAAATGAACAAGTATTTGGTCTTTAGCTTTTCCCGAATTTGGCGTGACGACGCCAAATTCGGGAAAAGCTAAACTTTCTTCACCTGATACTGATAAGGATTCCTCCCCGGTGCTTCCTTTTGTCTTTTAGGTAGTCTCTCAAATATTCCCATGGCAAGCATCTTCTTCTGAAATCTGCTACGGTCAAGCGTTTCTCCCAAAATGGTCTGGTGAAGCTGATGAAGCTCAGGCATGGTGAATTTCTGTGGGAGCAAATTATAAGAGACCTGTTCCTGTTTGATGTCATCTTTTAAACGATTTCTGGCTTCCAGAACGATGGATTTGTGATCCATCCACATATCAGGCAACTCATCAAAATTAACCCAGGCAAAGGCTTCATCCAGGTTCCCGACTACCGGAGAGGTGTTTTCTATGTTTACCAAAGAATAATAAGCCAGTGTCACGAACCGGTTATTGAGCCATGAATCATCGCTCCAGGGCATTCCGGATTTCGTCAGAAATTCTCTCCATTCTTCACTAAACTGACGGTTTTCATCTCCAAAAACTGATAAAAATTTCAGGTGTGGGTCGTCAAGTCCGGTACGGTCTTTCAGGATTTTTACCGCTGCGCGGTCAACAGCTTCATTCATTCTGATATATCCTCCCGGAAGAAGCCATTTGTCTCCAATCTTTAACAACAAGCACTTTAATTCACCATGCTGATAACCGATGATGACCAGATCTATCGATAAATTGGGTAAAAAATAACCCGCTTCTTTTTCCAAAAATTCTTTTACATCCATAAAAAAATAAAAGGTTTGTGACTTTTTGCCACAAAAATTATCTATATTTGTGTCGAAGTGCCACAAAAGTAATAAAAATTATGAAAAAAGGACTTAAAATCACGCTAATTACTTTGGGATCAATTATCCTGTTGGTAGTTATGGGGGGATTTGCAGGCTGGAAATACCTCGAATCTACCTTCCTCGATTTTGAAGATGATTACGCAGAAAATACAGGGATCAAAGAAATAACCATGGATGGATATACCTTTCTGGATCGCAATGGAAATGGCCAGCTTGATGTATATGAAGATGAGCGCAAATCCATTGAAGAACGCGCAACGGACCTGTTGTCTCAAATGACGCTTGAAGAAAAAATCCATTTACTGAAGGGATCAGGAATGGCTTCTGGTATGGGCAGAGTCAAACCGGGTGAAGGAATCCCGGGAGCAGTAGGAACC
>JAGQVA010000639.1 GCA_020438265.1 Bacteroidota bacterium | reverse complement strand
AGAATAACCAGGCTAATCAATCCGTATTGCCCAAATTTATCGTTCAGGCTAACTTCATAGTGGAGATAGTCTGAGCTTCCTTTTATCCTCAAAATATCTGTCTCCGAATAACGAACCGTCCGCAAATTAAACTGATTGGAGCGCTGACTCAGCTGAGCGATACGTGGCACATTGATCTCCTGAAAAGGACGAATTTCCCCCTGCATATTCAGCGACTTCAGGAAATCATTCATATCGATAAATGTCTCTTCTGTCGATTTGCGTTTGGCTTCTTCCTGGTATTGTTTATTGCGAATCTTGTCTTCTCCGGAAAAAGAATTTGTTTCAAAAAGGTTCAAACTACTGAGATAAGGCAGGTAATACGCAGGATCTTCAGGAAGTTCGGGCACTTCTATTTCAGGTAGATTTTCGCGAACCAAAGCCCTTTCGGCGGGATTATCATCCAAAAAAACCATCGAATCAAAGCCAATATTCAGTACCGATTGGATATAGCGGATATTATCGGCTTTATTGGACCAATTAGCGACAAACACAGCAATATCATCCAGTTTTAGTACCATTTCCGGATGTCTTTCAAAAGGTTCTTTGGCGATATCTTCCTGGTTTTTGCTGCAAATCGCCAGGATAATTCCCCTTTCTTTGAGCTGTTTGGCCCATTTTTGAATTTCTGTAAAAGCTTTGCCTATTCCAAGACTACCGATTTGAATTCCGGCCATTCCGTCGTCCCCAATGATTCCACCCCAGAGCGTATTGTCCAGATCCATGATCAGGCATTTTTTGAATTTCCCCTGAATGACGCTGACTATTGACACAAATTCCCAGGCAATTTTGGCTTCACTGTCCGTCGCGTAAGGAATGTCGGCGTTTATATACAGCTCCGGATTATGTAAAGCCGAAAGCCCCAATTGGCTGCCCATTGCAGCGATATCGAGAATATGTACCTGGGAAATCTTTTCCGCCAGATCCATCAAACCTGTATTGATGCGGCGAAGCTGATTGGGAAATGCGGCGCGGGTTTTATTGGCAAAATTTCCAAAAACTCCGTCAAAAGAGAGTTCAAAATTGGTCAGGATAATATGAGCTGAGAGATGGTTTAAAAGCGTTTGGCAAAGCATTTCTCGTTGAGCCAGAAACGATTGATTAAAATCATTTTTATTCTCCAGAGACAAATCATAAAAATCTCCTCTGAGTTTGCCTAAAGAATGGACGACAAAAACAAATTGAGGCTGAAACTGATAAAGAGCAGAATGTGGATTCAATATCTCCGCTTCAACCTGATTATAATCCGATTCATAGATTTCTGCGTGTATGCCCTGTATTTTTGCCGATTGCTGAATAAATTTTGACAAAAACTGAGTAGATCTATTCCCCAGAATAGCGAACTTAGTAATCTTGTGATTTGATTCCGGATTGACTTGCCGGGCAAGCTGTCGCAGGGTTTTTGAAGTAATTGTGTGATCCATACATAAGTAGATTTACTGATTTCAAAGTTCGCATTCAAAGATCCAATGATCAAAATCAGGCCAATAACTTCACAAGTTCTTTTTATTTTATGACAACTTCATTAAGTTTTCCAACTCCTAAAAAAATTATGATGAAATACGCGCGAAGAAAATTTTTGAAAAATGCCACGAAAGCAACACTCGGTGCTGGGTTAATCGCCTCAGCTCCTGTTTCGTTTGCTTCTCCTTTTATTCGTACCAACCGCATTGGACCCAATGATACGATTCGAATAGGAATGATTGGGACCGGAGGACGTGGACAAAATTTACTAGAGCTTTTTAGAGAAATGGAAGGAGCTGATGTGGTTGCCTGTTGTGATATCATTCCTTTCCGGCTGGAAGAAGGGTTGAGCATGGCTGCCAAAGGTGCCAAAGGTTATACCGATTATCGCAAAATGCTGGAAGATGATTCTCTCGATGCAATCGTCATTTCTGCGCCCCTTTATTTGCATTATGAAATGGCTGAAGCATGCATAAAAGCCGAAAAGCACATCTATTGTGAGAAGACCATGACTTTCACTGTGGAAGAAGTGAAAAAACTGGGGAAATTATTGGAAGGGTATGATAAAGCTTTTCAGGTAGGTTACCAGCATCGTTATAATCCGCTTTATAATAAGGTAAGAGATATTATTAAGGGAGATGAATTTGGCGAGTTAAGCCATATCGAATGTTACTGGAACCGCAATGGAAACTGGCGCAGACCTGTGCCTGATCCAAAGTGGGAAAGACAGATCAACTGGAGGATGTATCGCGAATATTCAGGCGGATTGATGGCAGAGTTAATTTCTCACCAGTTAAACATCGCCAACTGGATTCTGGATACAGCCCCCGAAAGTGTGATGGGTTATGGAGGAATAGATTACTGGAAGGATGGGCGGGAAACTTTTGATAATATTCATGCGATCTTCCAGTATCCGAAGGGTATAAAGCTGAGTGCAACTTCTCTGACTACCAATGCTCAAATGGGCTTTCAGATGAAGTTTTATGGTAAAAACGCCACGATCCAGGTGATCAGAGGGGAGACGTATCAGGCGTATTTATATGTAGAACCCGCTTATCTTCAGCAGTATGATAAGGCAAGAGAAGGTGGAGTAGATGCGGTATCGGGAGCCTCAGAAAACCTGAAACAGGGAAAACCGATTGCTCTGCATAATGAGAAAGTAAGCTCTGAAGATAAAGAACCAACCGGAAAAGCGTTGGCCGAGTTTTGCAGGTGTATCAGAGAAAATGAAGCGCCTTTGGTTGGGTATGATAGCGGAAGTAAAAGTGCGGTTTGCGTAGCTCTGGCTAATAAGGCTATGCTAAAAGGAGAGGTCATTAAGTGGAAGGATTATATGTAAAATCCTGAAAAATCACTTTTTAGACCAGAAACGAGGAGAAATGATCAGGAATAAAGCCATTTAGAAAGTAGAATTGGTAAAAATTTTGCAATATATTTTTTCCAATTCTTTGAATATTCTAATTTGAGGTTTAAATTTAGTATGATGGGAATGATATGTTCTCATTAATGCTCATTTTCATTTTTATATGATGAATCCTAATGAATTTTTAGGAAAAATTTTTTCCTGCGTTTCTCTTTGTTTTGTAATCGCTTTATCGACTCATTTACACGCCCAGATAGGAAGTCAACAAATGACTGATCCCCAGACGGGTATAACTTACACATACCACCTTCTGGGAAATGTGGAAGCTGCCAATCCTCGTTCAATCATTCCGGCAGGTGGAAATGATTGCCGGGGAACCAATGGCTGGATTTCCTATGCAATTACCCATCAGTTAAATGCAGATCCTGCCCTGTTGAAATTCTGTCAGGAAATTACAGGAACCAATGATTTCTGTGGGGTTATGTCCAGAATTACCATGGGATGTGGATATTATCTGTATTGTAATGGCGGAACCAAAGACCTTAAATTCTCCGGAAATAATGTCATTTACCGCATCTTCGTAAATACCACCCTGAAAGAAATCTACATTGGAGAATTTCTGGAAGGAAAGCTGATTGAGGTGCATAAATGTTATGTAGGCAGAAAGTGGTTTGAAGAGGATCACGAATTTTATGAGAAGCCTGTAACCACCGGAAATCCCGTCTGTTCCAATCCCCCGGAAGAAGTGAAATATCTGGATCCCGTCGCAATTATTGAGGCTACTCCCATGTCCGGAGATAAGCCATTAACTGTGGCTTTTGATGGAACGAAATCTTACGATCCTGATGGTGGAGAGATTGTCAAGTATCAGTGGGATTTTGGCGAAGAGATGAGAGAAGGACCTGCACCGGAATTTACCTTTGATGTTGCAGATATTCATCAGATTATCCTGACCGTTTTTGATGATGAAGATGCTACTGATACGGCGATTGTCAAGATTCGGGTGAATGCGGAAGAGAAAATTCAGATAC
>JAGQVA010000062.1 GCA_020438265.1 Bacteroidota bacterium | reverse complement strand
GGTTGGTGATTCAAGTAAGTAGATTTAATCTTGTAGTTAAATCATTGATACAAAGGTGGGAAAGACCGCATGATCATTTAGAGACAAATTCCACCAATTGTTTCAAAAAACCCACAAACCAAACACTAAAACTCCACAAAATTCAAGACCAAACACCGATTAATAACAAAATCAAAATATTCCCTGTTTCAAAAAAAAATCAAAATCCCTCTTTTATCAAGGCTATTTTTCGAGCTATTTTCAAGAATAAAAACTGTTCCTCTTCGAAACAAAATGAGCCACCCCAAACAATTGGAGTGGCTCTTATTTTTTATCAAATAAATCTTCTAGACGTATTCCCGTCCGATATACTGTCCGTAATAAGTACCTTTATCTCCATATTTATTGAAGAAGGCCTCAGTTACGCCATTGATTATCAGACCAATATTGGTTACAATACCTGTATCGTAAAGCATATTGATTTGCTTGAGAGATTCCTTGTCTGTCTTCTTGTATCTGACAACATAAGAAGTAAAGTCAAGGTATTCTTTGACGATATTATAATCAGCAGTCTGTCCAATAGGCGGTGTATCGAGAATAATTACATCGTACTCTTTTCGCATTTCCTTTAGCATATTGGCAAAACGCTCTCCTTCCAATAAGTCCAGCGGCTTGAAAGTAATGCTGCCAGCAGGAAGCAATTTCAGGGTATCGATATCAGAATTTCTCAACAGATCTCTCCAGTCATTAACACTGCCCTGAAGATATTCCGTAAGGCCATGGCCTTTGCCAAAGAGGTAATAATCCTGAAGGGAAGGACTTCTCAAATCGAGGTCAACCAACAGAGTCTTTTTACCTGAGAGTGCCATCACTGCCGCGTAGTTTGCCGCGCAGAAGGATTTTCCTTCGTTGGGCCAGGTAGAGGTAAAACCTACCAACTGCTTGGTCCCTTTATTGCCAAAATATTTCACCTGTACCCTCAGAGAGCGGAAACACTCTGCAAAAGCAGTATTTTGGGTTTCATTGGTAATCCGCAGTGAAGAAGAATCATTGTGAATGATAAACCCTAAAGTAGGAATATCAGTCATCAGATCGAGGTCTCTCTGACCAGTTACTTTGGTTTGGAAAAGCTCCTTCAGAACTACAAATCCAATCGGCAAACCAATACCCAGGATAAAGGCCAGTCCAAAGATCAACATCCTGTTTGGAGATACAGGACTGGTAGATTCGGGACGAGCTTCGTCGAGGATTAGATTATCCTCCTCCTGACTGGTAATGATTAAACCTGCATCTGCTTTTTTCTTCAGAAGATACTCGTATTGGTTTTTAATCATCAACACATCCCTTTCCATCTTGTTGATTTCTTCCTCAACTTGTGGAAGGGCACTAATATCACCCGTAATTCGCCCGATCCTTCCATTAACATTCCTCAGGCTGATCTCAAGCGTACTAATATTACTTTTTACGTTCTCCACCAGGGAAGCTTTCGTATTTTCGATTTCCCGAAGTTTACTTCTGTACTTGGGAGAATTCTCTGTTTGGTTAAATCCAATCTCCGCCAATTCCTGATTAAGATTTGAAAGGCTCAGAATTAATGTTCTCAAAAGAGGATCAGGTAATTCATTTGACGAAGGGGAAGGAAGCTGTGATATATCTGACGTGGCCAAACTCTCCTGGATATACTTCACAAACTGAAGCTTAACCTGAAGATCAGATCTCTCTGTCATTAATCGGGTTAACTCAGCACTTTGAAGGTTTCCGGAAGTATTGAGACCAAGTGCCCCCTTACTCGTCTTGTATAAAGTCAGCGCTTTTTCTTTTGCTCTCAAGGAGTCGGCAGTTTGTTTAATCTGCTTGTTGATGAAAGCCATGGTATTTCTACCCGTACTACTTTTCCGATCCAGTTTGTCCTTGATATAGGTATCCATGACAAGATTCAGAAATTCTTCTTCCAGACTAATCAGTGGACCGGATGAAGAAAGACCGAGGATATTTGACTCAGAACTTTCCGGTTTGATATGCAATTTAGCCTGATAACGTTCTACCAGATCTGGCAAAGCATTAATTACAAAGAAATACTCCAGATCAGTATTAAAAGGGAATTTGTCATTCACGATAACCTGAAATTTCAGATAAGGAGTTTCAATAAACTCGCCAGAACGGATAGTTTTTTCCAGGTAAATATCACTCATCTGATCAGCCAGTTCAAAACTGCTCAAATCATAAATCCATGCACTACCTGCATCAATCCGAACGGTAACTTTATCGCTACCAGCCGGGGAAACATGGATAGGAATTTTTACCAATTGGTTGTGAGTGGAATCTACCAGAATATGATATGGATTCAGCTTTCTAGCCTTAGGCAGCTGAGCAATCCATTTTTTCTGGAAATAGGAGATACCGATATCCATGCGCAAAACGGCTTTACGAATGAAAGTATAGGATTCCATATAACCAATTTCATCCTCTCTTCCTCCATAAGGGTTAAACCCGCCTTCTGTACCTAAAAAGCCATCGTCAATACTCCCCCCTCCACCTTTATCCTGGGAAAGTAACATCGTAGCCTTGGCCCGATAATTATTGGGTTGTGTTTGTAAATATACCCATGCCAGCCCCAGGAAAACTACCAGGCTACCAGCGATGAAAAATTTATAGGGCAGGATTAAATTAATGAAATAACTAATGGGTATTTTTTCTTGCTCGTTCATGTCTCTGTCGTCTTTGATAGCGGTTCAAGAGATGGTTATTATTGGAATTAATTACTATTTGCAAAGCGGTCAATCAGCAGAATAATACTGATTGTAGTCGATATACCTGCAAAAATTGCGTTGTACAGCCTGATCGCATCCAGGTTAGCTCTTTTGGTCTTGATTTCTAATGGCGGCACGTAGACTAAATCATTGGGCTCCAGGTAGAAATAAGGTGAATGTATCGTTTCTGTCTTAGTAAGGTCCAAAACAATAGATGAAGTTCCTTTCGAAGATTGTCGCATCAGAATAATATTTTGCCGATCTGCGAACTCTCCCAAATCTCCTCCTACTGAAAGCGCTTCCAAAATTGTTACACTTTTGTTGTAAAAAAAGTAATAACCAGGTCGGTTGACTTCTCCCAATAATGAGACTTTGAAGCTAACTAAGTGTACTAATACGGTAGATTCCTTCAAATATACGTCCAATTTTGACTGAATGGTATCTCTGGCTTCATTAACGGTCAAACCTTGCACATAAACCTTTCCTACCGTCGGCAAGTGGATTTCACCGGAATCTGAAATAGAATAACCCATCAAATAAGTCGAAGCCGGACTGATATTATTGACGCCACCACTTCCCAGATTATAGGGTTCAACCTCTCTGTCTTCCAGACCTTTTACCCTTACCGAGAGAATGTCAGAAGGCTGTAACCGGTATTCAGCATTCCGGTTGTTGAACTCCTGCATGGTAGTGTCAGAAAACTCATTATCATAAAAATAATTGAAATTTCTTTCTGTAAAGCAGCTTTCAATGGTTAAGCAAAGTATAGCAGCAAGAGCGATGAAAATTATTTTTCTCATAACAAAAATAAAGTTCGGGTAGCAATAAACTCCCTTTTTACCTGTGTGAATTTTATCAGATTAAATACGAAATGGAATAGAAGCGAGGCAAAAGTAGGAAAAAGAAAAAATATAATTTTCCTGATTCTAACCAGTCATGCAGAAAATGTACCAATTCAAGTCTGATTTACATTTACTTGAGTAAGATTTTGATCCATTGGAGTATAGATTAAGTATATTTGTTCTGTAGATTTATGAATTCAGGTTCATTTCTAGGACAACGAAAAAACAGAAGCAAAAAACATACGAAAACCAAAATAAATTTAAATTTTAATGGCCCAGTTTTTGAACAATGGATTTTAAACGAAAGATTTTTCAAAACCCAACTGGTTGTCTGAAAAGTTCATGACAATCTCGCCATAAACAAAAAACAATAACCTTTTTTTCATTAACAAACATAGATGGATATCGCTGGATAACCCTGATATCCTTTATTTAAAAAGTTTCTGATTGTGGAACAATACACGAAAAATAACGCGCAAAATTTACTCAGAGCATTTCTGGTATTTGGCGAGCTGGCTTTGCTTCAAATCATTTTTCAATCCTTTGCCGGGCTGGTAATGCCCGATATTCCTGTTGAAGCGTCTCAACCACACGTGTTTTTGCTTTTCACGGTAATGACGCTCTCATGGTTGAGTGTTTCTACTTTACTGGGATATTATAATCAGGAAGCCCTGATTAATTCCCGTTATATGCTTAAAACAGCTTTTTTGAGTAATCTTCTCAACGTAGCTGTGTTAAGTGTTTTTGTTACCCGATATGAGTGGTTCACTTTTACAGTAAATATACCTCTGTTATATGCACTCCCGGTATTGGCAAGTACTTCGCTGTTCCGGTTTGCAATCATTCAGGCCTACCGTTACCGAAGAGTCTTTTTCAAAGACGCCCGGGTAATGATTGTGGGTTCTGGCCAACCTGCTGTAGCTCTTCACAATTTCTTTGAAAATGCAAAAGCTGCCAAGGTTTTACATGTATTAAATGGAGAAATTGAAGATCTGGATCAAAAAGATGTAGTAGAATTTGCCCGCAATAAAGTGCCCGAACTCAAACAACTGGCGTTGGATGAGCAGGTATCTGAAATTTATTGCACACTGCCTCTGACCGCCAGAGACGTAATCGAAGATATGGCAGATTTTGCCGATAATAATTATATCAATTTCAAAATCGCCAGTGATTTTAATATTCTCAATCGTAGCGGAATGAATGTGGCCTTTTTTGACCAGACTCCGATTATCACGTTGAGAAACCCACCACTGGCTTCATTTTTCAACCGTCAGGTGAAAAGGGTTTTTGACCTGATTGTTTCAGGGCTTTTCCTTTTACTGGTTTTCCCCTGGTTGTATATCATCATTGGAATTTTGATTAAACTCGATTCTCCCGGACCTGTATTCTTTATTCAGACCCGTGCAGGAAAGAGAAATCAGATGTTCAAGTGCTTTAAATTCCGGACCATGGGTGTACCAAAAACCAAAGGAAACGGCATCGATGATTATCAGCAGGCTACCAAGAATGACCCAAGAATTACCAAGGTTGGAGCATTCCTGAGAAAAACCAGCCTTGATGAACTCCCTCAGTTTCTCAATGTTTTCCTTGGAGATATGTCAGTGATCGGTCCTCGTCCTCATCCACCCAAACTGGATATGGAATTTAATCAGGTTATCCGTTACTACCAGTATCGTTACTATATCAAACCAGGTATTTCTGGTTGGGCACAGGTAAACGGTTACAGAGGAGAAACTGATACTTCTGAGAAAATGGAAAAAAGGGTAGAGTTTGACAACTGGTATATCGAAAACTGGACACCTTTCCTGGACTTCAAAATTTTATTCATGACTGTGTTTAACATGGTTCAGGGAGAGGAAAACGCATATTAATCAATTAAAAAATCTGAATCAGAAAATGGAAAAAGCACAGGTAATCTCATCAATGATTTCAAGAGGAACCTTTGACGAGATGGTCGATCAGATTCTGGCTTACGGTAAAAATCATCAATCTGCATATACTTGTTGTGCCAATGTGCACATGGTCGTTGAGGCTTTCCGCGATAAGGAACTCAGAGACGTTGTGAATAATGCCGATATGGCTACTCCCGACGGGATGCCTTTGGCCAAAGCAATGAAACTCAATCACGGAATTGAACAGGAAAGAGTGGCGGGAATGGATTTATTTCCTGCCCTTCTGGAAAAAGCCAGCAAACAGGGAATCAAGGTTTTCTTTTACGGAGACCAGGATGCTATTCTCGATCAATTGGAAGCCAGAGTGAAAGAAGACTTTAAAGGAATTCAAATTGCCGGTCGTTTTTCACCCCCATTCAGGGAACTTGCTCAAAGCGAAAAAGACGACATCGTCGAAATGATCAACGGAGCGGGTACGCAATTGCTTTTCGTAGCATTGGGATGTCCCAAACAAGAAAAGTGGATGGCCGAACATCGTGGCATTATTTCTGCCTCTATGATTGGCGTTGGAAATGCTTTCAGAGCTTATCTGGGGATTGAAAAAAGAGCGCCCATGTGGATGCAAAAAGTTGCCATGGAATGGTTTTACCGTCTGGTGCAAAACCCCAAAAGACTCTGGAAGCGATATTTTGTTACCAATTCACTGTTTTTATTATTAACCATTAAAGGTCTGATTTTCCGACCTTCCGTTTCACCTTCATCTGCCTGATGCAGACCGAAGTGTTTCCCTGCCCTAAACAGTTCTTTTTCCCACATAACAAGAAATATCTCAAATTGATTTTAGAAAGAAATGCTGTTTAATTCTGTAGAATTCGCAATTTTTCTACCTGTTGTATTCTTCCTTTACTGGTTTGTATTTAACCGCAATCTGCGGGTGCAGAACTTCCTTCTTCTAGTGGTAAGTTATGTCTTTTACGGCTGGTGGGACTGGCGCTTTTTAGGCCTGATCGTCGTAAGTTCGTTTGTGGACTACTACGCCGGGCTCGCTTTAGGAAAGGCAACTGATGAAAAGAAGCGAAAATTATTGCTCGGAGTAAGTCTGGCTACCAACTTGGGTATTCTGGGCTTTTTTAAATATTTCAACTTTTTCATGGACAGTCTGATCACGTCCTTTAATACGATTGGGGTGGAAATGGATGCTATGACATTGCAGATCATTCTCCCGGTCGGGATTAGTTTTTATACGTTTCAGACCCTGAGTTACTCCATTGACATTTATCGCAAACAACTGAAGCCGGTAGAAGATATGGTCGGCTTTTTTGCTTTTGTGAGTTTTTTCCCTCAATTGGTAGCAGGTCCCATTGAAAGAGCTTCTCATCTGCTTCCCCAGTTTGAGAAAACCCGTGTTTTTGAGTCAGACAAAGCAGTTGACGGTGTCAGACAAATCCTCTGGGGTTTATTCAAAAAAGTCGTAATTGCTGACAACCTGGCCTTCCACGTCAATTATATTTTCTCCAATTACGAATCTCTGAGCGCCAGTACGCTGGTCATGGGAGCAGTATTTTTTGCCTTCCAGATTTATGGAGACTTTTCCGGATATTCTGATATCGCTATTGGAACAGCCAGATTATTTGGATTTGACCTGATGAAAAACTTTGCCACGCCTTATTTCTCCCGTGATATTGGTGAATTTTGGCGCAGATGGCATATTTCGCTCTCTACCTGGTTCAGAGACTATGTCTACATTCCTCTGGGAGGAAACCGGGTAAGCAAAGGAAGGCAAATCTGGAACAGCCTGGTAACCTTTACAGTCAGTGGTCTCTGGCATGGTGCCAACTGGACCTTTGTCATCTGGGGCTTTTTGAACGGGTTGTATTACGTTCCTTCGATTTTGCTGAATACAGCGAAAAAACGCGGAGTCATCGCTCAGGACACGTTCTTCCCCAATGTCAAGGAATTCCTCCAAATGGTTACAACTTTCACGATGGTAACATTTGCCTGGATTTTCTTCAGAGCAACGGATGTAACCCACGCTTTCGATTATATTTCACATATTTTCTCGATGAGTTTGTTTGAGATTCCGACCGGCAATCGCGGCCCGATTCCCTACATTCTCTCCCTAATTGTAATTGAATGGTTTCAGCGCAGAAAAGAACACGGTCTGGAAATGGCCACTGCTCCACGCTGGGTCAGACCTGCTTTCTATACGATCGTGGTCATGGTCATTCTTCTATATGGATTTGACGACAGTGAGTCATTCATTTACTTCCAATTTTGATGTAAAACAGGCATGAAAAGCTTTTTAATAAAATTGACAGTTTATTCCCTTGCCATTTATCTAATCAACCTCGTGATAGGGCTTGGATTTAAGGCATTAGGGCCAAAATATTCGGACGCAGCCTACGGGCAGGTCAAATGGGAAAATTTCAGGAGCCTCCCTGCGGATTCGCTGGATGTGCTTTTCCTGGGATCATCTCACTTCCTTAGCGGTATTGATCCGGCGGTGATTGACAGCGTGAGTGGAATGACTTCTTATAATATGGCTCGGGTGGGCCTTCGTCCTGCATCTGCTTATGTATTACTGAATGAGGTGATTGAAAAACAACATCCGAAGGTAGTGGTTCTCGATATTTTTTACAGAACCTTTACAGGAGCAGGTTATAACCACCTTTATGATTTTGGTTATGTAGAATATGACCAGAGTAAAGTAGCATTTGCCCTGGATAACTTTACCGTCGCAGAAAATGCACGTCTGTTTTTCCCGACCTATGTTTATCGTTCTCATTTCCCAAAATTACGTCCACTCCTGGGGCTGAGAACAAAAAAAGACAACTGGGAAGAATTGCACTATAAAGGATATGTCAAACATCCGGAAATCATTGAAGTGAGTGACCTGGAGCAAAATGAGTTTATGAATTATCATTTTGATAAAGACCAGATTGATCCGAAGAACCTGGTTTATCTCGACAAACTGGTAAAACTTTGCGCGAAAAACGACATCAAAATGATTTGGGTTTCTACGCCTCTGCCAGAGATTTGCCTGGAAAGCATTCAGAATCAATCAGATATTGATGCCTATTTTCAGGATTTGGCAGACAAATATGATGTTCCTTATTTGAATTATAATACCAATCAACTTCGTCAGAAGGTATCATTCTCAGACAGCAGTGATTACAGCGACGATGATCACCTCAATGTAACTGGCGCTGAGAAGATCAGTCAGGATATTGCTTACCGCATTCTGCATAAAGATTATATGCTTGCGGCGGGTGAATAGGTAAATGGTTGAGATTTAATGATATTGGTCCGGTGGGGGTTTGCCTGCCGGGCTTTTTTTGTACCCCTTCTCGCACAAATCTCCCTACATATCTTTTTATTTATCTGACTATCAGGCATTTAAAAATAAGTCAAAATAAACGCTATCGCTAATAAGGAATAAGGAAGTAGAAAGTGAACTTATCTCTGGTGAGATAAGCTGCTGCAAATCAGCGTATTTACTTTTTCATTTGTTATTCCTTATTCCTTACTTTGACTTTTCTTACGGGGCTTGAAAGTTGTGTAGGGAGATTAGCTCAAGAGGTGGGCTCCCGCAAGGCCAAGGCGTACGCCTTACAAATGCCCTACCTTTCAGGTAGAATGATCCCTAAGCCGTATGGCCTGGCCTTGCGGGATTCCCCTCCTGAGGGAGCCTGCCCTCAACTCGATTGTGGGAAGGTGCTACGTGTGACAGGGTTCAAGAAGGGAAATTTGACGTACACCCCATTAATAGGAGTTTAATTTATTTTGAAAACAGTTAAAGGACCATCATTATTAGCAATAACCAAGTGGGGTTTCCCTTGAATGTCTAATATTTTCATCTTCCTGGCATTCAGGTCGTTATAGAAACTGATATCCTTGTAAGGTTGCAAGCCACCCTGTGAATCTCCCAGTAAAATATATCCCACATTGCCGTCATAACGCACGGTTTCAACTTCTGCTTCGTGAATCGCACCCACTCCCAATACATCCAAATGACCGTCCTGATTGATATCTGTAAAAACGAATGATGAGGTAGGACCCAATTGAGCGTGATTGGGTAAATGAGTGATTGTAAATTCTCCGTTTCCTTTATTTTCGATATAAATGGATTCAAATTCAAAAACGGTCTTGTGAAAAGAATTCTCCAGAATTTCCCCCCCATAAATATCAGCCAGCGTCGAATTGGCAAATTCTTTATAGGTTTTGATCTTCTCGCTAACGAAGGGATTTTGAGTTGAGGAACATTCTCTTCCTCGTACAGGGACGAGTTCTCCTTTATACAGCTTACTCAGAATCATGTCATAATTTCCATCATCATCAAAATTATTCCCATAAATGTGAAGGGGTTTTTCTGCTGAAGGATGGAATTTATTATTTGCTCCCAGATTGCCTGCGAAATAATCCATGTCTCCGTCATTGTCAAAGTCAATTTCAGCTATGGTATTCCACCAGCCTTCGGTGCCTTCAAATGCAGGTATCGCAACCTTTTGCAACTTCCCAGCTTCATTGTTAAATATGGTAACAGGCATCCACTCTCCAACAACGATTAAATCCTTGTCTCCGTCTCCATCATAATCAGAAGCGATCATTTCATTGATTAGCCCAACTTCCTGAAAATCCGGTGCAATCGTTTCGGTTACATCAGTAAATTTTCCCTGATTATTTTCGAGGATGAATGATTCCGGGGTTAACGGATATTTTCCTGGTACAACTCTTCCGGCTACTGCCAAATCAAGATCTCCGTCATTATCATAATCCAGGCTAATGACAGCTTTGGAGCTGCTTAACATCCGTGGAAGACCACTGGATTTGCTGAATATACCTGCGCCATTATTCAGGTATAATCGATCCTGTAATAACGCATCATTTTCCCTGAGTTCATACCCACCGCTGGTTACATAGAGATCCAGGTCTCCATCGCTGTCAGCGTCAAAAAAGTGAGCACCTTGATCTTCATAAGCTTTATCCCAGGCAAAAACACCAGAGTTCGATTTTGCAAACTTTCCATCTGCATTTTGGAGAAATAATTCAGCAGCCTGATTAAGCGCTCCCCCCACGAAAATGTCCTTCAAACCATCCTTATTGACATCCGCAACTGCAAACGCGGGGCCTTGCTGAGATTGTTTCTGAGGTAATAATACCTGCCGGTCAAAATCATTGAATTCGTTCTCCTTATGCTGATAATTAAGACCCAGATTCTGTGAATTTATGCTGGAAAAGAATCGTGGTTTTTCAATAGATGTTTCATTTCCAGAACCAGCGTTTTTGTGGTCGAAAGTGATGGTTTGATTGGCCTTTATATTTTCCTGAACGGAGACTTGTCCATCTGCCCAAATCACTTCAATTCGTTGTATTTTGTCTTCTTTTCCAAGCCCAAAATTTAATATGGGAGAAACAGAGGATTGATATCCCCTGGAAAGAAATACGTCCTGATACTGCGCCGTATTTTCTGTGAAAACCTTGACTTTAGCTCCGATAGCGTGGATGTTTTTGGCATTTCCCTTTAGCGCTACCTTGATAGAGTTATTGGTGGAATGATTTTGATAAACACTAGCCTTATCTTCCAGATTATTTAATACAAGATCCAGGTCTCCGTCATTGTCCAGATCTGCATAGGCTATTCCGTTTGAATTGATATTTTGATCAAATCCCCATTCACTCATCACTTTGGAAAACGACAAATTGCCGTTATTCTTAAAGGCGTAGTTTTGCAGCTTTTCAGAAGGCATAACATTCAGCACTTCCTGAATGCTCATTTTATTGATGGCTTCCTGTTCGTTGTCCAGAAAGTTTCCAAAGTCCTGATTCGCGATTTCCCGCTTGATTCCATTGGTTACAATAATATCTTTCAATCCATCATTGTCAAAATCTGCAATCAGAGGCGCCCAACTCCAGTCCGTTTTGGAAACTCCTGCTACCTGAGCGATATCGCTGAATGTACCATTTCCATTATTCAGGTTTAGGATATTAGACATGTATGTATAATGATATCCTGCTTCTACAATGTACCAAAAGCCGCTGGTATTCATGCTTGGCATATTTTGTTTTCCTCTTGAATGGTCCTCTGCTGACATGTCCAAGACCAGAAGATCAGGGAGTAAATCGTTATTTATATCTGCATAGTCTGAGCCCATGCTGCTGTAAGAAGTGTGTTTGATTCTCTCATTAATTTCATTAGTGAAAGTTCCGTTTTTCTGGTTAATGTAAAGTTTGTCAGGAGTGATGAAATCATTGGCCACATAGATATCCGGCCAACCGTCATCGTTGAAGTCTCCTATGGAAGCGCTCAGGCTAAACTCTTTGTTTTTTAGTCCTGCATCGATGGTTATATCGGTAAATTGGGTTCCATCATTTCTGTACAAATGATCTGAGGTTTCCGGGAAAAACTCCTGGTCTTTGACAATGAAGTCGAGGTTAACAGAATTGAGAAAATCAACCCGATGGTTGATCAGATACATGTCAAGGTCTCCATCTTTGTCATAATCAAAAAAGTAGGATTGTACAGAAAACCCATTATCATCAAGTCCCCATTTCCCTGCTTCATTTCTGAATGTTCCATCTTTTTGATTGATAAAGAGCAGATTTTGGCGAAGTTTCGGGTTTTGAAGAGAAGCCGATTTACAAACATAGATATCTAACCAGCCATCGTTATTGATGTCAATCATATTCACGCCGGTAGTCCAGCCTGTCGGATCGCCTACTCTGGCTTTGACTGTGATATCTTCAAATGTAAAATCGCCCTTATTCAGGTATAATTGATTGGATTGTTGATTAGATGTCAGAAATATATCCTGAAGACCGTCATTATTAATATCTCCGATTGCGACTCCACCGCCATTATAAGTGTAGTAGTAATTCAATACATGAAAATCGGGGGTTTCTTTGACTGTATTGACGAAGTTGATATGCGTATGGTCGCTTGAAACCAGGGAAAACAGGGTAGGGGATGTGTTTTCCTTTTTTTCGACCTCATCCTGACATGCGGTTAATAATGTCAGAATAACCATCATCAATAGAATTTTTGAGATACTCATTTTCGCGATTATTCCTTTTATCACAAGATACATTTTCCTTCTCTACCTCACTAAAAAAGGGTATATTTTTATAAAAAGAAAGGAAGCGAGATCAGGGTTTTCCTATAAAAATGAATCGTGAGATTCCCATCCCGTTAGGGCTATTGTTTCCACATATCTTGTTACGACAGACCGGATTAATTAAGTTGCCTAAATAATCTCACGTAGTGTTGATCTGAGTGCATTTGACTTATTTTAGCGTATAGGAGGTTCCCGATCTCCTTCGTCGTCGGGAATGACATGATGTCATATGTTATATCACGCCGTCGCGTGACGGCGTGTGCTCCTCAAAGCATCGCTTTGTCACCCCGGAAGCGATAGTTGTCACCCTCGACTATGATCGGGGGCGGGGCCTCCTGAGGATTAAAAAGTAAAAACATGCATATTCCGAAATATCAAAACAACTTCTGGCGGAGATTTGGGCATAGCCTTTTGCTACCGGCTTATCGCCTAATATTTGACCCTTAACAGGGTCTTTAATGCCCCTTTCAACCCTTCGGTTCTGCCTATTCACATTATTACTTATATTGTGCTGATAAGCTTATAAATCAGAATAAAATTTAAGACAAAAACCATCAAATGATAGTCCTTGGCATTTCCGCATATTACCATGATTCTGCCGCCGCTATTGTAGAAAACGGAAAAGTTCTGTATGCTGCTCAAGAGGAACGATTTACAAGAATTAAAAATGATGCTTCTTTTCCCGAAAACGCACTAAAATATTGCCTCGAAGAATCTGGATACGGTGTTGAAGATTTGGACCACATTGCCTT
>JAGQVA010000638.1 GCA_020438265.1 Bacteroidota bacterium | reverse complement strand
ATTTTATCCTCATTGGCCTGGTCAATCAATCAGGAATTTTTGATCAGGAATTTTTGACTTCGGTCGATTCGCTGTCTTCACTTTTAAAGGACATCCCCGAAATTGAGGAAGTATTTTCCCCCACAAATGCTAAAGAATATGTCCGCTTTTCTCTGGATGCCCAACTGACTGAAATTCCTTTTCTTCACCTGAATCAGCCCGAATTTTATTCCCAGGACAGTATCCGCATTTTTGAGAGTCCTCATTTGGTAGATTTTTTATTCTCCCGCGACCGAAAATCTGTATTGATTTACGTTAAACACCAACCCAATCTGGAAGAAAATGGTTGCCGAAATCTATGTAATCAGGTCGATACCCTTGTTTATTCTTTCGGTTTTGATGAAATCCACTTAGCAGGCAAATGTTATGGACAAACCTTTTTTGTGGACCTACTTCACCGCGAACTGATTATTTTTATTTTTTCTTCAGTTTTATTGATCATTCTTATTCTCTGGCTATTTTACCGTTCTGTCTGGGGAGTTTTGCTACCTGTGTCAGTAGTCGCTCTGGCTACTGTGTGGACCGTGGGGACGATGTCCTGGCTCCATATTCCTCTCGATATGATTTCCAATATTATTCCGACCATACTGATGATTATCGGAGTATCAGATGTCATTCACCTCTTCACTCATTATCTCAATCAAAAGAATCAACAAAAGGACAAAATTTCAGCTTTACAAACTGCGATCAGGGAAGTCGGTTATGCTACGTTAATTACCAGCCTGACCACCGCGATTGGTTTTTTATCTCTGGCTACTTCCAGTTTTTCTTCTTTGGTGGAAATGGGGCTTTTTTCGAGTCTGGGACTGGTTTATGCTTTTTTGCTCACTTACTCCATCGTGCCAGCGATGATTATATTGGTTCCTTCCGTTTCTAAAACGTTGCAAACAAATCCTCATAATTGGAGAGATAAACTTGATTTTCTTTTCAGGCAAATCAAAAAACATCAAAAAACTGTGGGAATCATTTCTTTGGGAATCCTTATAACAGGAATCTGGGGCATTACTCACATGCGGGTGAATAGTTATATGCTTGCTGACCTGAAAGACAATCATCCTCTTAAAAAAGATTTTGCCTTTTTTGCCCAACATTTTGGAGGTACCAGGCCTTTCGATTTGACAGTTGAGGTAACAGCGGATTCTCTTTCTTTATTCTCCCCGGAAATTCTCCGGCAAATCGAAAAAATAGATCATTTTTTACTGGAAGAATTTGGTGTAAAAAACCTGATTTCACCTTCAATCATCATCAAACAAGCCAATCAAATCTATCACGGAGGTCAGGAAAAATATTACGGGCTTCCTCAGTCTTCCGGCCTGAACAGAAGATTAGAAAGGCAAATTGAAAGGCAATTAACCGAAATAAATCTGGACCGCTATCTCACCCAAAACCATCAAAAAGGACGAATCAGCGGTAAAAATCCGGATTGGGGAACTTCCATTGCCATTCAAAAGGAAAAAGAACTCTGGGCGTTTATCCAAACGAATAACCTGGACAAAGAACTGAAATTCCACATGACAGGAACTGCTTATCTGATGGATTTGAATAATATCTACATTGTACAGAATGTGATTACGGGCCTCATTGTTGCGACGCTGATTATTGGAATTTTATTCGGAGCCTGGTTTAAATCTCTGAAAATGGTCTTTATCACCCTCATTCCCAATTTGTTACCTTTACTATTTGTAGCCGGATTTATGGGAATGACGGGGATTGATCTGCGGATTTCCACTGCTATTATTTTTATTATCTCTTTTGGAATTGCTGTGGACGACAGCATTCATTTTTTATCGCGATTTAAGCATGAATTGATCTATCATCCGGTAGAAATTGCTGTCAGAAACGCATACCTGACCACCGGGAAAGCCATTACCATTACCTCGGTGATTTTAGCTATGGGATTTTTAACGCTTTGCCTGTCCGATTTTCTGGGGACGTTTTATATTGGGTTGTTGATTGCAATTACCTTGCTGATTGCTTTGGTTGCAGATTTGGCTTTGTTGCCTGTATTGTTGGAGAGGTTTTATATTAAAAAAAAGGATTGATATAACCATTCGACGAAAAGCAATCACCCAATTCTCGAAAGCTAAATTATTTTTCTTAGTTTCGACTAAATAAATGCTCATGAAAAAGTCAGCAATCAATCTTTTAGGGATTCCTTATGATAATAAATCATCTTTTCTCCGTGGGTCGGCCCAGGCTCCTTCCATTATCCGGCAAATATTACACAACACTTCTTCCAGTTATGTAGCGGAAAACGGGGTGGATATTATGGATGATGTAAGACTGGAAGATTTGGGAGATCTCAAGGTCCAAAACTACCTTCAGATTTCTCATCAGATCAAAGCACTGCAAAAATCTTCTCCTTTTATTTTTCTGGGTGGAGATCATTCCATTACTTATCAGACGGTGATTGCAATGAATGAAAAACACGGCCCGTTTGACATATTGGTTTTTGACGCACACACCGATTTGTATGATAATTTTCAGGGAGACCGGTATTCACATGCCTGTCCTTTCGCCCGAATTATGGAAGATAATCTGACAGGAAACCTGATACAGGTAGGGATACGCACCGTCAACGCCCACCAGTGGGAGCAGGCACATAAATATGGGGTAGAGGTCATTACCATGCGGGAAATAGATCGGCTTTCGCAGCTTTCTCTTACCAATCCGCTGTATGTTTCTATTGATCTGGATGCATTTGATCCGGCCTTTGCTCCGGGTGTCTCTCACCACGAGCCCGGTGGCCTGACTCCGAGAGAGGTGATTAACTTTTTACATAAGATTGATGTTCCAATTATCGGGGCTGATATCGTAGAATACAACCCGACACGAGATCATCAAAATATAACTGCAGCCCTGGCAGCGAAATTGTTGAAAGAATTGACAGGAATTATGGCGGCATCGTAGGGTATGGTGTAGGGCCAGATGTAGAGCCAAGGCATGCTTTGTCTCTACATTTGTACCTGCATTTACCCCAATAAATCTATAACATTATTCCCAATCTAAACCTCCAAATGAAACGAATTCTCCCTTTCATCCTGATCCTGATCTTTTTCAGCTGCGAAAAACCGGAATCAACCCCCATCATGCAATGGCACACTCTGACCCTTGATTTTGAAGGACCGGAAACTTCAGAAAATGCGGAAGAAAACCCTTTTACCGATTACCGGCTAAACGCCGTTTTTCAGCATCCTGAATCCGGAAGGGCATACCGAGTCTTCGGTTTTTATGCCGCTGATGGAAATGCGGGTGAAACCAGTGCCAACAAGGGCAATATATGGAGGGTTCATTTCAAACCAGATCAGACAGGCTTATGGACGTATCAGATTTCCTTCCGAAAAGGAGCCAATATTGCGCTCAGTGATAAGCGAAATGCAGGCGAACCGATTAATTTGCCCCAAAGTAGTGGATCTTTTGAAGTCATTCCTTCCGATAAAACGGGTCGGGATTTTCGGGCACATGGCCGTATTCAAGCAAAAGGTCAGTGGTTTCAATTTCAGAATTCAAATCAATATTTCCTGAAAGGCGGAGCAGACAGTCCCGAAAATTTTCTGGCTTATACAGATTTTGATGGTACACAAAGGGGAGAATCTTTTGTTGCCCGTGAAGGAGAATCCAAACCTCAGGATGCATTACACATGTATGAGCCCCATATTAAAGACTGGAAAGAAGGCGATCCAACCTGGCAGGGTGGGAAAGGAAAAGGAAAAGGAATGATTGGCGCGTTAAACTATCTGGCTGGGAAAGGAATGAATGTGGTTTATTTCCTCACCATGAATATCAAAGGCGATGGAGAAGATGTCTGGCCATATACCGACTATCATGAACGATCCAGATTTGATTGCAGTAAACTCGA
>JAGQVA010000637.1 GCA_020438265.1 Bacteroidota bacterium | reverse complement strand
GTCGAAGGGCCTGAGTACTAAAATAACGACTCAAGTGTCAAAAGGCCCTTCGACTTCGCTCAGGGTGACATCTCATTTTTATTACAAACAAATTAATTTTATTTTCTCCCTACCAATCCGGTTTGCCTTTATCCTCAGGTCTGGGAATCCCTCTTTTAGGCTGTTGTTGCAGAAACTGCCTTTCATTGCGGCGCATGATATCAAGAAGACGACGAGCCTGAATACTGGAAATGGTATCATCACCAATGGGCCGCCCTTCATCGTTGGTAGACTGAGCGTTGCGCTGCTGGAGCAGCTGGCGGATCAGATCCCGGTAAGCCTCAGGAACTTCATCATCCGGGTCAGGATTCCGGTCTGGTTTATCAGCATCTTCCTCATCAGGGTCAGAAGGAGGAGGAGGTTCATTGCGATTGGGAGGTGTAGGAGGAGGATTTCCCTGCCCTTTCATATATTTTTTGAGCAATTCATAATTGTACCGGGCAATTTCATTATCCTGATCCAGGATAATGGCTTCCTTGAAATATTCGAGTGCGTCTTTGAAGTTTTGTTTTCTGACCAATAGTATCCCGATATTATTGGATGCGAGGGAGGAAACCTTGTCATCAACCTGATTAATGGCCTGATGGTAAAATTGAATGGCTTTTTCGACCGAGTCGAGCATCCAGAAACATTGTCCTATATTGAAGCGAATTTCTGCGGCTTTAGCCGGGTAATCTTTGACTGCCTGACGGTAATGGCGTATACTTTCGAGGTATTCACCTTTTTCATAATGGTTTTGCGCCAGGTAAAGGCTTCCCTTTTCCCCACCCAGGCTAAGAGCAAAAATGAATGTTAGAAATATCCCGGCTAGTTTCATATTTTCCTAATTGGCATAACAAACAAACTACCAAACAACGCAATGACTGAAAGTAGCAAAAAGATCTGATATTTATTGGTCTCTACCTGATCCATATTTGACTCAAGGGGAGAAGAAGTCAGGCTCTTAATCTGGGTTTCCAGTTCTGAAAGATTATCACTTCCATCATTCAGACTGATATATTTGGAGCCAAATTCTTTCGCGATTTTCTCCAGATCATTATCAATCAAACGAGAGATAACCAGCGCCCCGTCATCATATCTTTTATAGCCCATTTTCCTGTTTTCCACCATATTGGGTACAGGTGCTCCTTCGTAGGTTCCTACTCCAACTGTAAAAACATCGATATCAAACTGCCTGAGTCGTTCAATCAGGGAAACATAGGTATCTCCATAATCTTCTCCGTCACTGACAAGAACGACTGCCCGGGTTTGGTTTTTATTTCCGTCCTCCACATTCACAAACCGATCCATAGCCAGTGCCAAAGCAGATCGGAAATGCGTTCCGGTTTGTACAAACTGATCTGTATTAGCCATATCCAAAAACATGGAAATAGCCCGGTAGTCCTGAGTGAGCGGACATTGAACATAGGCATATTCTGAAAAAACAATTAACCCGATCCGGTCCCCTTTCAGGTTGGCAATCAGGTTTTTCAATTCTTTTTTGACTTTTTCCAGACGTGTCGGTCTCAGGTCTTCAGCGTTCATGCTCGCCGATACATCCAGAAGAATGTATATTTCCCGGCCCATTACCCGCTGCGCTTCGCTTGAGCTTCCCCAGTACGGGCCTACCAGACCGATAAAAAGCATTACAAAACCAATCATCCTGGCCAACATCTTGAGGAAAGGATAGGAACGCCCGTATTGTTCGGGGCTAAACCAGGTCTCAGTAATGTAAACTACCCTTTTATATACAAGGTAGATGATCCCGATACTAACCGGAATCCCGAGCAACCATATTAAATTATCTGAATATGCCAGTTCCACAGTATGCAAATAGCAAAAATCTTTTTAAAAAGCCCTTAGGGCATACCTTTAATCCTCAAATATCATTCCTCAAAGGGTGAAAATCACTGTTTATTGGCAATGATAAATATGTCAATGCACAAAACTCCCCACCCGACTCACTCCATCCACATGAAGCCGATACATATACATTCCCGAAGGTAATTCACTGACTGGAATCCCAACCTTGTGATTTCCCCGGATAAAGGAATGATTGGTTATCAATTGAATTCGCTGACCAACAGAGTTCAATAACTCAATTTTAACAAATGATTCTTTTTCCAGGCTCAGCTCAATAAACGCCTCTTCTCGGGCAGGATTCGGGTAAAAACGATATTGAAAACCTTCGGTAAAAGGTATACTACCAGAGATTGTCTTGCTAAAAGTAAATGTACCGTTAAGGTCAGTTTGCCTGATTCGGAATTCGTATTTACCTGGTAATAAATCATTTGTTTGAAATTGATACACCTGACGATCTTCCCGATCTTCTCCTCCTTCAATTATACCGATGGGCGAAAATTCAGCCACATTTTCACTCCGCATTTCTATCTCAAATCCAGCATGGTTCAATTCAAAATCCGTAGCCCAGGAAAGCAAAAAGGTCTGCGCTTTCCGATTGGCTTCAAACCAGGCAAAGTCAACGGGAAGTGGAGTAAGCTGGTCACTCAAATCTGAAACCAAACAAATAGAACGATTCAGAGAATACGTATTATCAGCCGGATCGGGATCAGTGGTTGCGATTCCCATCGGGTCGATACCTGAGCCAGGACCTCCACCTGTCCCGGTATTATAGTTAACACTCGGGTTAGACCAATAAGGGATTCTCGTACAGTTAAATCCCCATTCTGTAGAACAATTATTATTATAGGCGAGGATCGTACGCCATCGCTGGCTACTATTTCCTGTGTAGTCAGCAGAAGCAGGATCAGCAGCCTGATTGACATATCCATGATTATGGGCGCATGGAGATGTTGATGCGTCAACATAGTTATCATGCCGGAGTCCCATATTATGCCCAAATTCATGTGCCAGGGTAAGATTCCCGGTCAAACAAGCTGTATTAGCCACGCAAAATCCATTAGCAGCCGAAAAAGAGGTGGGGTTCGTTTGTACATATCCCAATCCACACCCCGAAGTAGCTGTAACCAGTGCAACTAAATCAGCCTGATAAGAATACCGATACACATGAGCATCATCCAGATAGCTATCGCCATAAGTTCTGAGGCGCGGGAGATCGGTATATGCATCTCCTGTTTCGGTGTAAGCAATTTCTCCTGCATAAGCCAGATTAAAACTGTGAATCATCCCACTATTGGTACTGGCTGTGTTCATTTCTGCTACCGCAACGGCAATGGCATTTTCCGCAGCTACATTGGTTCCGCCCAGATTCGTTTTCGCATCTGGTGTATAAACCACCATCACATCAACCGTAGCAGCGGCACAAGTTGAGCCTAAATCACAAATTCCCACAGATTTTCCGGGTTGGGATTGTTGGCCTGATTGAGGTTTACCGACTTTAAAATCCTGTATGGATTCATTTAACACGCCTGCCGCGATTTCCTGAATGGCGTAAATTCCTGGCTGTTTTTGCTGAAGTAAAAAGGTGCGGCCCTGAGGGTCAACAATTTTTCCGAAAACCGATCCCCCTTTTTGAGCGAAAATAACGTAAGAAAGCATTCCGTCATCTATTTTCCCTACCCAGACTTCACTACCAAATTGTACTTCCTCCCGAGTTTTTTCCGCCAAAAAATCAGCATCTGGAAACAATTGAAATTCCAACGTATTCAAATCCTTCAATTGGGGAAATTCTGCCCTGACATATCTGATTCTGGCTATATGTGGTTCGGCCAGATCTCTTTTGATATCAATGCCAAAATCTAAAGGGTTTATTTCCGAGAATATAAAGCTTTGGGCCTGCAGAAAAGTAGAATTAGTAAACAGGAGAGCAAAGAGAAAAAAACAGGAAGGGAGTAATTTTTTGTACATAAGCTAACTAGCCTGACAGTCATAGAATTAGTAATATCAAAACTAACAGTTACTTTTCACATCAA